>JAMOPD010000424.1 GCA_027064745.1 Thermococcaceae archaeon | reverse complement strand
TAGAAATAGCCATTTGCGATTGAGAAGATTAGTACCCACGTGTATTCATTGAAATATCCCATGCCGTGGGCTATGAGAAGCCACAGGATAAGGGTTGAGTTGAGGGCAAGGAGAAGTAACTTGCTCTTTTTGAACCCTAATTTCACGGGGATGGTCTTAATGCCATTGAGTCTGTCACCCTCTATATCCCTCACGTCGAAGAGTATCGTGTTTATCATACTCTTCATGAAGAAGAAATAGTAGATCAGGAACACCTTCGGTGCTTCGACTCCTCCGGCGACGAGATATGGAAGAAACGTTGTTCCATTGGCCCATGTGGTTGCGATTATTATGTTCTTTACTCCGGTTATGTCCTTGAGTCTTGGGTAGTTTGGAGAGATTCTAACACTGTACAGGGTACCCGAGACTATCGGGAAAAAAACAACCAAAATTGCCCAAGGACTCGTTAGGGCACTCAAGATGAGTGCGGCTATGAAGGACATTATGACCGCGTATTTAAGTGCCTTAGCAACTCTCCTCACATAATTGACCCTCTCAGGATTGTTGACTTCGTCCTCACTCAAATCGGTGAGTTTGTTAAGTCCATAAACACTGAAAACTAAAAGAAATGTCGCCACAAGGAGATTCCATTGGGGAGTTACACCATAAAGGAGGAAGGAGAGATATAGTTTAAACACTCCACTGGCTGCCAAAAATAGGGATGTTGAAATCAGAAACGCCAATACACCCTCAACTAACCTAAAACCTGATTCAACAACTCCTAAGATCCCACCACCTTCTGAACATTCAACGTATCCTTGGGGTAGTCGCATACTCCTCATTAAGTTATAATTCAAAAGCAATTATATAACTCTTTCAGCCTTCTTCTTGTAATGCTCAAATAGTTCCAGTCCCCACTTCTTGGCGCGTTCACTTGTACTAATAAGGTCGTTCATCATATCGTACGTACCATTTGGCAGGAAGAGTCCAAGTGAGAGGAAATTGTTGGTCACGGTGAAAGCAACTTTTGGATTTTCGTTGATTACGTAAAGTTTGACGTTGGGCATCTCTCGAACCTTTTCAACAGCCTCGGGGGAAGAGAGCTCTATCAGCTTCTCATAAACGGTTCGTGTGGTAACGATCTCTATATCAACTTCCTCGCCAAACGCAAGTCCCAGGAATTCCTCCGGATAGTCGGCAAACAATATCGGGGAGACGCCTTTAATCCACTTGGAGGTCTTTATAAGCTCCATGTAGACCTCATGGGGGAGTTTCAGGTATTCCGGAGTGGTTGTGTGGAGTTCGGATTCCCTTAAATCCCCGATCCTCAATAAAAGTTCTTCAGGAATACCACTTAAATCATGAGAGAGCCAGAAGTCTTCGAATTTCTTTATACTCTCCAAAGCCCCAACGATATTCTGAACCTGGAGGGAAACCAAATAACCAAGATTTGTAAGCTGATATTTCTTGCTCTCCGGATCCTGAGTGATAAGCATCTCATCGATTAAGTCGCTGAGGGCATGGGAGATTGTGGACTTTGTTGAACCAACTTCACTGTGGATTTCACCCAATGTTTTAGCACCTGTTGAAAGTGCAAGAAGTACCTTGTAGCGTACGCTTGATGTCACTATCATTTTAAGGACGTTTTCCGGATTCATGGCTTCTCATCCCCCTTCTTTTTTTGTTTGCCCCCTAATAATTTTTTCGATATATTGAAATTTTTGTTCGTTTAGAACAATTTTGTCTTTGAAGAGCAAAAACGTTATATACCCCTTTGTGCGAGGAAGGTAGTGTGAAATATATGCAAGTGGTAACATCTGGGCTTGCAAATATAGACCATGCAATTGGTGGAGGGATCGTAAAGAACTCGAGCCTGCTTGTTATCTATGATTCCTTCTCGTTAGGTTGGGCTCTTCCATTTGAGATACTGAAATACCAGATCTCCAACGGCTCTTTAGGCGTCATTATAAACTACAACCTCCCCATTCCCAGGTTGATACTGAGAGCTAAGTCCCTTGGGCTCGACATCGATAGAGAAGGGAAAGAGGGAAATCTTGTTATCATAGACGTGTTCGGCTCCAAATACGATTTCTATCATCCCGGTGACTATGTGTATCGGATTGAAGGATTCAATCCCGAAACGTACATACCAAAGCTTGAGCAGATATATCGTGAAATCTTCAGGAAAACTGAAAAGAAAGAGGTTGTCGACTTTGTCTTTTCCCTTGATGGCATGGCTTTTGAACTCGGGGAAGAGCGTAGTATAAAGTTAATTAAGCGCCTTCTCTCTAACCGGATCATAAATGGCCATCATCTGTTTTCTCTGTACCTCCTTAACAGGGACAGAGTCTCCAAGGGCTTTCTCTCATGGAACATAGAATTCAACGACTATGTGCTTGAGTTCTCAAGTAGAAAGGAGGATTATAGCATCTTAGAGCAGATGTACGTTTTCAAGTCGCCTCTATCCAAGTTTGAGCCTCAGGTTTACCAGTACGAAATGAAGCACCAAAACCTCATGCCCTTCACGTCTCACAGGAGTTAAGTCGTGCATACCATTATAAACCCGTACGGGTAGTATTGAGAAAACTTCATGATGAGCTCGGCAGAACTGACGACAGGATGATGAAGATCTTGAGTGCTGAGAAAAGAAAAAAGGTCAGCGAAGAATTATATTCAGCTTTCTGAGATTCATTATAATGCCGTACTCTTTTGAAACCTCCTTTATCACCCTGCGTATTGACGCCTCTATGTCCTGCTTTATCTTACTGTCGGCCACACCGGAGAACGACCCGAAAAGACCTCCCGTTTCCTCTCTGAGGAAGCTGGCCTCAACGTCTATATGAACGGTTGAGCCCTCTATCTCGTGACTCAGTTTGAGCCATTTGAAGGTAACTCTCGGAATTAACTTTAGTTCTGCATGGATTCTGGCCTTTAATTTTTCAATAGCCGGCTCTATGCGTTCTTTTAACATGGTCTCCTCGGCCTCTTTCTTCTTCTCTTCTGTGAACGGAGCCAATTCATCTATGCCCGCCTGTTTCAAGAGAGCCTCGACCTCTTTCTCAAGAAGCTCCTTCTTTGCGAGGACTTCCGCGGCTTTGCTGGAAGTAAGAGCGGGGGTTGTCTTGACGGTAGAAGGTTTAACGGCAGGTGCAATGACTTCCGCCTCAATGTTGTGAACTGAGATGTACCTCTTTATGGATCTCGACAGTTCCCGTGCGTGTCTGGTAACCACGTCCTTTGCAATCCGTTCGACGGTTTCTTTGCTGAGCTCGGCCTCAGCAACTAATGATAGGTTTATCTCGAACTCTTTCCTTCCTTTGATATCGAAGTAAGCCTTCTTCACTTTTATGCCGGCACTCTCGATTTCCGTGATTACGGTTCTTGAGTATGCGCTGAAATACGGCCAAACATCTTCAAGTACAGAGAGGGTGATTTTTCCATCCTTTGTGACGTTGGCGGTTTTCTTTTTGTCCCTGTCAATAATCTCTTGGGGCTTTATCTCCTGGCCATCGATAACGACACTGACATCTTTTACTATTGGTTTTATCTCGGCTTCCCTGAGGAGAACCGGGGCATATTTGCTTACAGCGTGGAGCATTCTTTTCTCTGCAATTTCTATCTCCCTTGAGCTTCCATCAGAATTCCCATATATGTGAACGTTCAGGTATGCGACGCCCTCTCTGATGTTAGCGTCGAACTCGATCTTTCTTATGGTCAATCCCTTTATTCTCTTGGCTTCTTTCAGGAGATCCTCAGCGTAAACTTGGAATGCCTTTTCCGGGATGCTCCCACCCGTAACACTAATCACAACCTCCGGCTTTCCGGCGGGGGGTTGGGCCGGTTTTGGCTCCTCCTTGGTTTTGGCTGGTGACGGCTTTTCCTCAATTATTCTTTCAGGCTTAATCTCTTCAGGTGCTTTAGCTTCGGGAACTTGGACTGGCTCCTGTGGCACTGAAACCTCTTTTTCTACAGGTACTGCTTCTTTCACCTCCTCCTTTATTTCCGCGGGAGGGCCTTCTTCTGCCTTTTCAAAGAGTTCGGTTAGGGCTATCTTGGGTGTCTGAACGTAAACATCAACGTTATCGGCTATTGAAAGCTTGATTTCCAGCTCATCAAGGGAATAAACATCAACGACCATGGGTTTACCGATCAGTGACTTCAGCAGTTTTATTGCCTCTTCTCCTATGACGCTTCTTTTCTGATCCACCAAGAGGCATTCCGCCGCGAGTATTTTTGAGCGGTCAAACAGCAGGGTTGTGTAGTATTTTCCGCTATTGTCCTTGGCGAATATCTTGAGAAAAGCCCCATTGCCAGCGGAGAGTCCCTTGGATACAAGTTCTTTCAGCTCCCCCGCCGAGGTCACTACCACGTTTTCGGTGAGGGGTTGCTTGTCAGGCAGTTGCATAGTCACCACCATTAGCTATATATATCCCTCCACATAAGAAATCCCGAAAGGAATTCACCGTCTTAGTATATCGGCGCTTGTATTTAAACATTATTGTGCAAAAAGGTGAGAAATATGCGGGTGCTGATACTCGGAGGCGGAGCGATCGGTCGCTCAATAGCCGAGTCCCTCAAAGGGGAGTTTGATATAGTCATTGTTGAGAAGGAACAGGTCCGTGCAAAGGCCCTCGAAGAAAGTGGATTTCAGGTCGTCAACGGCGACTTCTCCTACACAGCAACACTCCTGAAGGCGGGTATTGAAAAAGCAGAACTCGTTATAATAACGACCATGGACACTGATACGATCAAAAAGACGATATACGTCATAAGGACCAATAACAAGGAGGTTCCAATCCTCACGGTTCTTCCCGACGATATCACTCTCGACGAGCTCGTTGCTCAAATCAATGAGGAGTTTGAGGCTGACGTCAAAGTTGAGTATGCAATTTCTCCCAGAAGTGCCCTGAAAGATGCGATGGTGAAGACCGTTGAGATGTTGGGGGAGAAAAAGAACGCCAACCTTCTCGTTAAGAAGCTCAAAGAACTCAAATCCAAAGGGGATTCCCTTCTCATTGTTACTCACGATAATCC
>JAMOPD010000423.1 GCA_027064745.1 Thermococcaceae archaeon | reverse complement strand
TCCTATTGATGTGATACACTTAGCTATAAACCTGTTTTATCGCTATTAGGGGCCATTATCCAACTATCCTGACAGTACCTAGCCTTTCATACTGTTAGGATAAGTGTGAGAGTGCCTGATAATAAAATCCAGTTATAACTATTAAGAGGGCTGTTTGACCTATCCCGACAGTATCTAGCCTTTTATCGAAAAGTTTATATATGGACTAACGGCTTTTTAAATCGGTGCCCCGGTAGCCTAGCCTGGCGGGGCGGCGGACTTGTAATCCGCAGGCCGCGGGTTCAAACCCCGCCCGGGGCTCCAAACTGGGGGGCCGTGGGGTAGCTTGGCCTATCCTGCGGGCTTTGGGAGCCCGTGACCCGAGTTCAAATCTCGGCGGCCCCACCAGATGCTTCTATTCATTCAAAAACATCAACATTCTGAATTTTTATCAGTATTATAGCTGACTTAGATACTGTTAGGATAAGTCAGACTGCCCCTATACTGGATTTATTATCAGGCACTCTCACACTTATCCTAACAGTATACTGACTTAAAGGCAAAGATTTATAAAATGTCTTTAGAATAAGCCTTCAGCTTAAAGATCATTAGAGGTGATGCTCATGGGGAGAACTACTAAGGTTGGTTCAGCTGGGAGATTTGGTCCGAGGTATGGTCTCAAGATTAGGAGAAGGGTTGCAACTGTTGAGGCTAAGATGAGGCAGAAGCACGTCTGCCCGGTCTGCGGAAGGAAGGCAGTTAGGAGGATAAGCACGGGTATATGGCAGTGTCAGAAATGTGGTGCCACCTTCGCCGGCGGGGCATATCTGCCGGTTACTCCGGCTGGAAAGGTCGCGAAGAGGGTTACCTCTTCAAAGGCCTGAATCTAATTATTTTTGGTGAGGAAAATGGTGAAAGCTATTTATAGATGTGCAAAATGTGGTAAAGAAGTTGAGATTGACTTGGAAAATACAAGAGAAATTAGATGCCCATACTGTGGCAGCAAGATTCTCTACAAACCCCGTCCTAAAGTGGCGAGACGGGTCAAAGCAATCTGATTCTTTTCAAAAAGCTTTTATTTACCTTTAAGCGAGTGATATCTATGATGCTGATAACCACCTCCCATAGGCCCACAAGAAGGACGAGAAGTTTTGGTCATGACTTGGAAAAGGTTTTTCCAAATGCCCTCTATCTGACCCGGGGCAAGAAAACCCTTCAAGATCTCCTCATGGAGGCTTATGACAGGGGTTATGAGAGGCTTCTGATAATCAATGTCTGGAAGGGTAACCCTCTTAAGATGACTTTTATCAAGGTTTCTCCAACTGATTGGGGCTACCTTGGCTATCTTTACCTCCATGGAATAAAGCTTCAGCGTGAGATTGGTTTTAGAAATATCCGTCCCATACGCGAGGAGATGCCCTTTATAGTTACGATGGCCAAAAGAGTTGGTATTGATCATGTTGCCTTTGCCCAAGTGTTTGCTGAGTTAACTGGCGGAAAATTTGTTCCAAGAGGAGACAGAAGCCTTCAGACAATAGCTGATAAAAACAGCACTGATGTTCTCAGTGTGGTTGAAAGGCATCCGAGGGGGATGGCACTTAACTTCTATCGCTTCGATATAAGCAGAGAACAGGCGGTTGGCCCATTAATCAGCCTCAAAATATGGATTATGGAGGATGGCAGGAGATGGGACTATAAGGAAAGAATAGGTGTCAGAAAGAGGGAAGTCCATGAGTGATATTGAAGGTTATGTGGAAATCGAGTTTCCCAACGAAAATACTGCGAGGATAGTCTATGAGAGCGTTCTCTATGAGCATCAAACTGTTCCCTATAGAAGGAGCAGAATTGAGTTCCTTCTTAAAGGAAAAAGGATAGTAATGCGCTTTTCTGCCACGGATAATTCCGCTCTTAGAGGTACTTTAAACTCATATCTCCGGTGGATCAAGGCTGCCATGGATGTAATTGAAATATAATATATAAAGAAGTAGAAGGTAATCATTTGGAAAGTTCTTTAAGACTCTCACGACAATTGTTTAGATTGTTCTTTAGAAGAAGATTTTCTTTTTTGAGCTCCTCTATACGTTGTATCAGCTCCTTTTCTCTGGCGCTGAAATATTCTTTAAGTTTTTTGAATTCCTCTTCTTGTTTGTGGAGTTCTGTTTCCCTCTCTTTTAGCTTCCTGAGATTTTCTGTATACTCTCGTATCATTGCAGACAAGTATCTCTCTTGACTGGCAAGCTCCAGAAATCTCTTGTTTATCTCCTTTTTCTCTTCCTCAAGTTTTGAATACTCTCTAGCTATGTTGGATTTCTCTATCCTCACAGCTTCCTTTTCTTTCTCTAGAGATTCCTCTAAAATCTGCAGACTAAGTTCTTTCTCTTTGAGCTGTTTTTCAAATGAATCAAGCTCCTCCTTCCATGTCTTCAATTTTAATTCCTTCTCATCAAGCTCTTTCATCTTTTTATTTATGAACTCCTCTTTTTCTTGGAGCCGTCTTCCGGATTCCTCGAGATATTTTAGATTTTCTGTGATCTGAGATAACATTCCTTTTAGTTTCTCTTCTTTCTCAGTGATCTCCCTTTCTCTTTCTTGAAGTTCTATTCTCATGTTTTCAAGACGAGTAAGTTCTTTTTCCTTTTCAATCAGTTCGTTAGACAATGATCTTAGCTGGATTTCCTTTTCTGTTAGTTCTTTTTCTTTTTCCAGAAGTTGTTTCTCTTTTTCCATTAATGCATCCATTTTTGAATTTAGCTGGTTTTCTAAGTGCGTGAGGTGCTCCTCTTTTTCTTGGAACCATGCCTTTTTACCCTCCAGTTCCTTAAGTTCTTTTTCTAACGAAGTTTTCTGTTCATTCAAGGAGTGAACGTTTGCTCGAAGTTCGGCTACTTCTTCCTCAAGCTGTATTTTCTGCTCTCTAAGGGATTCAAGCTGAGCAATTTTTTCTTCAAGTTCAGCCCTCTTTTCGTCTAGCTTCTTTTTTTCGTCTCTTAATATAACAACAGATTCGTTCAGCTGATCAATGACTTCTCTGAACTTATATATTGAAGGTTCAAGTTTGTTAGAAATATTTACGAGCTGAGAATAAACGTCAGAATACTTCTGTATATCCTCTTGGAGATTGGATATAACTTTGTTAAGCTCTTCTAGAGTTTTCCTTATTTTTTCCTCGTTGGCTTCAGAGCTATTCACGACTTTTTCTATTCTTTTAAGGCCTTCTATATACTTCTCCAGACTTTCCTCTTGGGTAATCAAGAGATTTGATACTATTGCAAGCGTTAGCTCTTCTTTAGAGAGGCTTTTTCCACGTTTTACTTTGTCCATGATTTTTCTGGCATCTGAAGAGTATCGTGTATACTCTCTGAGTATCTCAAAATCTACAATCTCCTCTTCATTTTCATTCATCTATTTCACCCCTCTGGAGGGTGTAAGCAATACCCCCAACTTTGGTCAAAACTTCTCCGAAATGCTGGAGCAAAACTTCTCGAAGGGACATCAATTCCCCTTGGAGAATAACCAGTTTTTCTGTATGAACATTTAGTAACTCATTTACCTCATCTAGAATTGTTTTTAAATCTGAAGAATTTCTGTTGATGCTGTCTATTATCTCCTGTTGATTTTTAGAATTCTCTTCAGCCATGTTTTGGAATTTCGTGTCTATCTCTTTTGAAAATACTCGTAGATTCGAGTTTAGATCAATTATGAGAGATTTAGTTATAGCAATTGCACTGTCGAGATTTTTTATTAATGTCATGTTAGTGCCTATATTGGAATTTATGGATTTCAGATCTTCTTTGAACTCTATTTTGAGCTTTTCTAGATTTTCTTGAAAATGTGCTGTAGTTTTTCTATTTGTTTGTTCTATTGTGTTTTCAAGGGATGTTATATCGTTATCTATGTCCTCAATTTTTGTTTCAGTTTTTTCTATTCTGCTTTCTAGTGTATCTATGCCTTTATTCAAAGCCTTTCCTAGATCTTCTATCATAAAATGTAGTTTTTTCTGTTCTTCCTGGAGCGTGGATATCTCCTTTTTAATATCAAGTATCTGGGTATTTAGATCTTCAAGTTTTGCTGTGATTTGTCTCATTCGAGAAACTGCAGCTTGAAGTTCTTCTGTGAGAAGTTCAAGATCTTCCATCAAAGACACCCTTAGTATTTTAGTACTTGAAGTATTAAAGTCTTTAGATGCCATCCTGGTTTCCTGTCATGTCTTTGGTTGTGCCTGCTTGAACGCCTGCATGAGCAACCACTTGGCATCTACAGGTATCCAAACCAATTTTTAACCCTGATGAGAAAGGGTTGGATGCCCTATTCTGGTTTATGGTCTAATTAGGTTCACATGACTTTGATCTTTTCCATTCTAGAGTGCGATGTTGAATTCATGCGTTATATATTAAAGATGAGGATCAGCCTTGTAATTCCGAGATGTGTTGTTTTTAATTAACCTGACAGTAGTATGAAGACAGAGCTAAAACTATTTAAATCTCCCTCCCAAGTATTCTTGGAGGTGTTTGGTGATGCAGAACATTCCGCCACAAGTCCAAGCTATGTTGGGACAACTTGAGAGTTATCAACAGCAACTCCAGTTGGTCATACAACAGAAACAAAAGGTTCAAATAGAGTTGAATGATGCTAAAAAAGCTTTGGAAGAAATAGAAAAGATAAACACCGAAGCTCCAGTCTACAAGACGGTAGGTACTCTTATAGTCAGAACTAAAAAGGATGAGGCATTGAAAGAGCTCAAAGAAAAAGTTGAGACTCTCGAAGTTCGATTAAATGCTTTAGACCGGCAAGAGAAAAAGCTCAATGCAAAACTTAAGGAGCTAACCCAGCAGATACAGGCTGCATTAAGGCCTACTGCTGGCTGATTTCTTCTTTATCTTGGAGGTTAACGCATGAAAACAAGGGTCATACACATCGGCCTCCCAGAACTGGATGAAGATGAACTTGTGGCTATTGGTGAATTGGCTCAAGAGACTGTCATAAACCATGTCTTTACTCACCTTGCAAAGAGTGAGGTAAAGGACATCGAGGCGGTTGCAAGA
>JAMOPD010000422.1 GCA_027064745.1 Thermococcaceae archaeon | reverse complement strand
CAATGATTAAAGCATTCAGAAAATTTAATAAGGTTAATAAAAAGAGAAGAGTTTATGTTGATTTTCATCATATAAATACTGATATAAAATTTAAAAGACTTAGGCATGAGCAGAAAAATAATCGTTAAAGTACCCCCTATATCTGTTAATAAGTGTTGGCAGGGGCGTAGGTTTAAATCAAAGGTATACAAGCAGTGGGGGCTTGATGTGGCTACAATGCTTATAAGTGAGAAGCCTTTTACGGAGATGAAGGAGTGGATAGTGGTTGATCTGGAATTTTATATAAAAAACTTTCAGAGGGCGGATGCTGATAATATGATAAAACCAATTCTTGATTCACTTACGCATGCAAAGGTGATATTAGATGATAGATATATAAAAAGGGTGTCTTCTGAAAAATGGAAGGTCTCAAGCAAAGAGGATGAGAGAATAATTATTAAAATAAGCAAATATGCAGTATAATGTCACTGAGATAGTTGATAATGGTGTCCAAAAGGCTGAGGATGTCGAGGGGATGACTAAAAGGCAAAATAAGGGGAGTGTTAAGGATATGCTTAGAGAAGCACGTAATCCTAAGGCTAGGCACGTACTAAGAAAGATATTAAGAAAATTATAATAATAACAAAAAACATTATGAGTGATTACGCAGGAGCAAAGACTCTGAACGAAATGAGAGAAATCATGGCAAAGGCAGGAGTTAAATGGGTTAATCTGTCTAGTGCCGACAAAGCTATCTTTAAAAAGCTTAAAGATATGAGAGGGGCTGCTACGGCTGTTAAGGCTGAGGAAATTGCAGATGACACGAGTAAACCTGTCGAGGAGGTTATAGAAGCCGTGAAGAGTTCAGAGGAGGCAAAGGAGATTGCAGCAAAGGTTAAAAAACAATCTACCGCTGTTGATTACAATGATCTTAAAAATGGGATTATGGATGAATTGTTCAAAAAGAATCTAGATGGGAGATTCCGATCAAACTTGAGACGTATGATTAAAACTAGCATAGCTAAAAAGGAGGAACTTATTAAGATGCTACATGAATTAATTGATCTTGCTAGAAGCGGGACTGATAAAGGAGAAATTAGAAAATTTATAAAAAAAATCGATGCTTAAACCAATAAACGGAAACATTATAGTTAAAAAAGAAGACAATGAGTTGGATAACTCAGGGTTCATAACAAGTGTGGACTCTAATGCAAAATTCTCAAGGGGTGAGGTTATCGCTTCTGATAGCGATGTTATCAAGGTGGGTGATATTGCCGTATTTGCAAAGTATGCTCTTGACACTGCTGGAGATAGTTTTATCATTCACAGTTCCGATGTCTTTGCCGTAGAAGATAAAAAATAACAAAATAAAACATGAGTGATAGGACCTTTGTAGTACCATTTAAGCCGAGGGAATACCAGAAGCCTTTGATTGAGTTTATGTTGGCCGGGGGGAAGAGAGCTTTTGCCATGTGGCATCGGCGTGCAGGTAAAGATTTTACTATGTTTAATCTAATGGTACGTCTTGCCGTTGAGAGGGTTGGAATATATTATTATTTCCTGCCTACATATTCACAGGGTAAAAAAATAATATGGGATGGGATGACTAATGATGGGCTGCGTTTTGTTGATTGTATCCCAAAGGAATTTGTAGAAAGCATGAACTCTCAGGAATTGAAGATAACCTTAAAGAATGGCAGTCTTATACAGATAATTGGGACAGACCGTTTTGATTCGGTTCGAGGAACAAACCCAGTTGGTTGCGTATTCTCTGAGTACGCCTTTCAGGACCCAAGGGCTTTTGCGGTTGTTTCTCCTATCTTGAGAGCTAATGGTGGTTGGGCTATTTTTAATAGTTGTGTTGTTGCTGATACTTTGATTTTAGGGAGGAATGGTTTTGAGAGAATAGGTAGAAATTTACCACAGGGGTACACGGACATAAATGAAGATTATTTTGGGCTTGATAATGAGTTTCATACTGCTGAACAATATTATGTTGCAGGAGAGAGGAATACGCTTGTTATTACGACTAAGTCTGGGTACGAAATAGAATGCACACCAGAGCATAAACTCTGGAATGGGCATCAATGGGTGCGTGCTGATAAATGGAAGATTGGGGACTCAGTGGCAATACAGCGAGGACAAAATGTATTCGGTGATTTTGTCCCAGATTTGCCAAGTTTAAATGAGTTTAGAAAAAGTAAAAACAAGGATACAGACTATGAGGATGGGTTCTCAGAAGACTTCTTTTATGAGGCTGGTCTTATCCTAGGAGATGGGTATATTAATTATAAGGGTGGATATGTTGTTGTTACAACCAATGATAAAGAGACAGTGAATTTCTTGTTAAGCAGGGGGTATGAAAGAGATTTTGATGATTTACATTATAGAAAGTGTAGTAAGTATCATGTGCAAAAACTTCAAGCGATTGGGTTTGAAAAACTGCTTGCGAAAAACAAGGTTATTCCAGAGGGGGTGTTGTCCTTGTCTAAGCGTTTTCAGTCGGCTTTTATATCTGGATATTTTGATGCTGATGGATGTGCAGACACTAGGGGAAGGGTTCTGTCCTCATCTGCCAGCAAGAAACTCACAAAGGACTTGCAAGTTATTCTGTTGAATTATGGGATTGTTGCTAAGTATCAAACTGGGATTACACCACCAACTAAAAAGGTAAAGGTGTCTTCTAGATATTATAGGCTTGAAATTGATGGGTATAGTGCATATCTATTCCATGAACATATAGGGTTTAGATTGAGTAGAAAATCAGATAGGAAAGTCCTATTGTCTGAGTCTGCAATGAAGTATTATGGTGATGTTGTTAAGGTAAATAAGAGTGCGTTGTTTGAGGCTGCAAAGAAGACCAAGGATTATTATATAAAACATCAGGGGAATGGTGTTATCTCATATAGGAAATTAAAAACTTTAAAAACTAACGAGTTCGATAAGGTTATATCCGATAATTTTTATTATGATGAAATTGTTTCAATTTCAGGATCAAGGAATTGTGTTTATGATTTTGTTATTCCAGATACTCATTCGTTTTTTTCTAATGGATTTATAAGTCACAATACGCCAAACGGGAAAAACCACTTCTACAAGATGGCTCAGGTTGCAAAGGATAATCCAGATTGGTTTTATCAGAAGCTCACATGGAGGGATACAGGGTTTTTAACAGAAGATGATATTCAAAAGGAGAGGGATAGTGGTATGTTGCCAGCAATGATTGAGCAAGAATATTCGTGTTCCTTTGAGGTTGGTGCTGTTGGTGCGTATTATGTTGATCAGATCCAGAAGATGCGAGTAGAGGATAGGATTTGTCATGTTCCATATGACCCTACAAAGAAGGTTTCTGTCTATACGGATATTGGGAAACATGATAGTAGCGTGTTTATCTTCGTACAGAGTAATGGGAAGGAAATTCACGTTATAGACCATATGGCTTCAAATGGGAAAGATGTTGGAGAATATGTATATATGCTTAATAAGAGGGGGTATATCTATGATACGTTGTGGTTTCCTCATGATGGGGAACACAAGAAGTTTGGGATGAAAAGGACAGTTCGTGAACAATTTCAGGATGCTGGATTTAGAACCAATTATATAAGAAAAGGGCAGAGTGATAAGCAGGAGGGCATTCAGGTTACAAGGGCTAGGTTCAAGGATATCTGGATAGATGAGAAAAAGAATGAAGACTTAATCCTTGCCTTAGAGAATTATCAAAAAGAATACGACCCTATAAAAAAGGTGTTTAAGGACAAGCCTTTACATGATTGGACTTCTGATTATGCAGACGCATTCAGGTATATGTGTATTGCACACGATCCAGATAGGTCAGAAAGAAAGAGTAGATCTATGTCACCTTTATTTCAAAAGAGGAAACCTAAGGGACTTAGATTTAGTGGTCGCAGGTTTGACAAGCCGTGGGAAAGGAAAATAAAGTTTTGACGGAAGGGGTAAAAGTTTTATAATAAGTATAGATTAAAATAAATATATATGATTACGCTTACAGAACTTGATATAAAAAAGAGATGGCAAGGTGCTTATATGGCAAAGATAGATGAGAACGAGCGTGCAAAAAACGCTTATATATGGCTGTATGCTTACGAGAAACATCTAAAAGAGGGTGAGTCTTGGGATTCATCATATAGATTGCCAGAGCAACAAGGGTATGTTAACAGGAGATATAATAATTTCATGGAAGCGTTGCCAGAAGCTAAGTTTGTTGGAAAGGGAGCTATACCAATGCAGGCGGCAGTTGATAAATATGTCAATCAGTCAAACTTGCAAAGAGAGAAAATGCATATGATGCTTGAGGTAGCAGCGACTGGGACTGGTGCTATATTTATTCAGCCAGTTGAATATATAAAAGAGATAAGGGGGGCAAAGCCTAAGTTGATGTATAAAGGGCTGTCTGCTGAGGCGGTTGCGTGGAGGAATCTATTCCCAACGCCAGGGGTTAAAAATATCCATGACCATACAGGTCAGAACTTTTGTCCGTATATATTCAGGGTTAAGATATATACATATGACACTTTTAAGAGAATTGCTGAGGGGCATAAGTGGATGAATGTTGGCGATATCAAGGCTGGAGCTTGGGGTGAATATAATGTTTGGGGTGATAATACGTTCGTTACTGAGCATGAGGCTGAGGAAACTGCTAATGAGGGTGATGCCTTTGTTACTGTCCTAGAGTATTGGGATCAGGAGCTAGACATGTTTGAGATATATGGTAGTGGCGGAGTCCACTTGTACTCGTCAAAGGATGGTATCCCATATTCTCACAAGATGTTGCCGTTCCATGTGTATAGGAACACTGCAAGACTTGACTCTGTAAATGGTATTGGAGAGATTGAAAAATCACTCCCATATGATCTGTTTAGAGAGCGTTCTTTAAACCTTGGTATGAAAGGTGCGGAATTGGCTCTACAACCTGCAATGGTGGTTGATGGTGATATAGATTTTAACACAGAGGAGAATGAGCTAGATATTGGAGCTGTCTTTACAACTAGGGGGCTTTCTGGGGGTAGGTTGCAGGATCACATAATGCCTTTAGTTATCCCAGATGGGTTTAGTATGAATGTTCAAAACTTGTTAAAAGTTTTAGAGGATAGTCGAATGTCAGTTATGGCAGATGATCCAGTATCGACATATAGCCGACCAGACCAGCTTGCTACTCAGATAATGGCTAAGACTAAGAATTTAAATAAGGATATAGATAGTAATGCGAAAATGAATCTGTATGATTCTGAGAAGTATTTAATGTTGCAGATTGCCTCTTTTGTTAAGAATGAGTTCAGTGCTTCATATAAGAAAGATGGGCGTGTCGTAAGGGCTAGTGTTAAGGTTAGTGGATATAACGTAGTCCAGACTGACAAAGACGCTACTGCTAAATTTACAAAAGAAGATGGCGTGAGTGGAGAGTTCTATCTTAATGATAATATGAAACTTGAGCTTGAGGAAACAGAATTAGAGATGATCTCAGCAATTAAGGATGATGAATTAAAGAGGGATAGGACTGAGAAATTGATGGTCCTAACTAATAATATAATGCAAACACAGGCTTCTCTTGCACAGTTCGCACCACAATTAATTCCAGAAATGTTTGGAGACATGAGGGTTGATGAGTTATTAAAGGTGCAGGCTAAGGAATTAGGATTAAGTAATGAATTAGCTGATATATTCCCAGTTATTAAAAGAGAAGGATACCAGATTGACGCAATCACCGCAGAGCATGAACAAATACTTGCTGGAATCACACCGCCTATTAGGAGTGATGAGGATTCAGAGAGTGAGCTTGATGCACATATGGAATTCAATAATAGTAACTTCTTTAAGAAGAATGCTACGGATGCTGCTAAGAAAGCGGCTAAGGAACATATAATATTAACAATGCAAAATGTTCAATTACAAAACGAAACGCCTGTCGAGGAACGTCAGCAAAAAGCTGCGGAAAGAAAGCGAAAACTTTCAGGGGGCAAATTTGAAGCTCCTCAGAACGTGGGCGGAGAAGCGGCTGGAGGAGAGCAAGGATATAGTCCTCAACCACAAGCTGGAAGCCCAATGGGATAGAGGGTATGCCTCGGGTCAAATGTCAATATTGAAGACTTTGATAGTTGATCTAAGGGCAATGGAAAAGGCAATCGACAATAAGGAAAGAAGAGCGATGGAGGAAAAAGTTGAGGGCAAAAGGTTCTCGAAACTCCTTAAAAGGATGACACCTTAATGTTCTGGGTGATGTACTCAACTTGGGAGTACACCCCCTGGGTATTAATGTATAATATTCGGACACATATATCGTAACCATTTTTAAATGGATGAGAAACAAGCTAAGGTCGAACAACCAGATGGAGTTAAATTTGAGGTTGTAGACGATGTTGTAACGCCGGGGGCGAAAGCCGTTGAGCAGGACGACAAAGGTGGGAAAGCACCAGTTACTCCAGTAGTTGATGGGAAAACCGTTAATGAGGGGGGGGACAAAGCTCCAGCTGAAAAAATTAGCAAGTTGAAGGAGAGCAAGATGGCTTTTGCCAAAAATCTAATTGAACTAGCTAAGACAAGTACTGTCGCACAGGAAAAGGTGAAGGAAATGATTGAAAGCGATGTCGGAACAAGCGATTATCTAAAAACAAAATTCCCAGACACATACGCAAGTATAATTACAGGGAAGAAGGTTGAGGAGAAAGTTGAAGCCAATGATATCAATCTCGCTGAGATAGAAGAAAAGGCTAGGGTTAAAGCTAAATTGGAGTTATATAAGGAGCAATTAGATGCTGCAAATGTAAGTGCAATGAAAGCCAAGGCTGTTGAACTAGGCTTTACCAGTGAGGAATATGCCGTATTTGAGTCAAATGTTAATGCCCTAGGTATTGACAGATTGGAAGACGCTGCTCTACTTGTTAATAGAGACAAGTTCATAGCACAATCTAATACTGCGTATAATCCAATAAGCTCTGGAACTCAGGCTCCTGCACCAAATGTTGAGACAGTTAAGTTCTCTAGGAAGTTTGCAGAAATGGCTGAGGCTTCTGGGCAAGATCTAACTGCTCTTGCTGCACAAAAAAGACGGTTTGATAAAATGTCTGATGGTAATACATTAATCCTTGAAGGACTTAATGACTAACCAAAATCAAAATGGACTTTAAATTAATAGGTACACTGAACGGTGAATCTACAACAGGAGTTGTAAAAGATGTTAAAGCTGGGGCGGTTGCTTCAATCGCTATTGGTGATCTAGTTATCCCAGATGATGGGAATGATGGATATGTTCGAAAGGTGGCTAATGGGGAAAATTCTACAACAGCTACTCGTGTATATATTGCTACTTCAAACTCAAGCGATACTGCAAGTGCAGATGGAACAGTTGAATTGGTAACTGCACCAGGAATGATCCTTGAGGGGACTGCTACTACTAAGGCAAACTTAGCACAAGGTGTAATTGACACAAAAGTTACCGTAGACGTAGCTGCTGGGGTGATCACAATTGATGAAGACGATACTACAAATGGATTCTTACGAATTCGTAGACCAGCTGGCGGAGCTGCAAACTTTGACACTACAAACGGTGTTATAGAAGTTATCGCTAACTAGAACAATAAAAATATTTAACAAAATTTTACAATGGCAACTACTACAAAACTGCATCCAGATGAAATAGATTTATTATCACGAGGGGTGTTTGAAACAGGATACAAAACATACGTACCAACAGGGAAAGAAATCTTTAACACAGTATCTCCAGAAAGATTACATGAAAAAGAAACTATCGGAGCAATCGACGGTAGCATAGATGAAATGGCTGAGGGAGAAGTTTATAGCGAAACTCCAATTAGAGAAATAGGGAGTATGACTTTCACTTCTGTACAATACGGAAAGAAAGCAGGTGTATCTCTACTTACTCAAGAGTTTTCAAACTTCGGTATGTCAATGAAAGCTATGAACAGATTGGGTTACAATGCACGATACAAACAAGATGCTCTATTGGCTGCTGTGATTAATGGTGCACATAATGAGACTACAACTTACGATGGTGAGTACTTGCTATCTGCTACTCATCTAATTGCTGATAATGCTGCTCAAATTCAAGGTAATCTTATAACAGGGGCTTTATCGCCAGAGAAGATTAATGAGATGTATGTTAAATTAAGTCAAATGAAAGATCATGGTGGACTTATCATGCCTTTACAAGAAGCTGTATTGTTAGTACCAAGAGCTCTTGCAATGAACGCATGGCAATTCTTAAATTCGCCAAATTCTCCAACTGATTCTAATAATAATAGAAATTTCGTTAACTCTCTTAATATTAAGATTGTTATTTGGGATCAACTGGACCAAGCTTCTGCATTTGCATATTATATGCTAACGCCTAAGGCTTTCCATTCTCTAACTGCATATCAAAAAACTGCTCCATCTTTAAGTATGTACGTTGACGATTCAAATGATAACTTATTTGAAAAAGTTAGATTCGTACAAACACAAGGTGCTGCTGATTATTTCGGTATTGTTGGATCACAAGGTTAAACAACTTAGGGGGGTGAGATTCCCCCCTCTATATATATAATAAAAAATTAAAAATGCCTACAATAACAACAACAGGTAACGATCAGAAATTGTATTTGAAAGAGGATTTTAATGGACAAACGATAAGCTTACTTAGCTCAGGAGGACCAACTTTCTATTTGGAAGTTAATGAGGACTCTGATTTTGATAGTTTGGCTATAAGAACTGCAGAGGCTTCTATTGTGACTTCTGCACAATCTGGGAACACATATACAGTTGCAGACGGAACACTGTTCAGGATAGGGGAAACTGTGCCAGTTTTAGATTCAGCAAGTGAACACAAGGGGGCGATACGAATAGATTCAATAAGTGGGAATGTTTTAACATATTCACCTGTTAATGATTCTGATTTTGAGGCTGTTTCTGGAGATATCTTACTTCTAAGACGTGATACGCTAATATCTGAGGATGCTATTTCTGTAATAGCTACTAATAGATTTAAATATCTATTGGTTAACTCTGGTAGTGCTAATGTTGATCTGGTTGCTGAGGTTATGTACACAGGAGTAAAAAAAAAATTCTAAGCAGGGGGTGTAAATTCCCAAAAGCTGGTTTACAAGCCGTATACCTCAATAAGAAAGCACCAGAGGGGGTAACGGTTTTTAATGAGTACACAAAAGAGTCAAAAGGAATCATGACACATTATGGTGTGTTTGATGGTTCTGCATATGGATTAGTTGATACAACTGATTTTTTACAAACTTCTACTGAATTAGATTTTAAATTTATAATTCGTCCCGCTGATTTATCAATTGGGGTTGTTCAAGGTGTGTTTGGTCAAATGTCTAATGGTGGTGGTGCTTATTCATTTAGTGTACGAGTTAATTCAAGTGGTGCATTATCTATGTTCGCAAGTGAGAATGGTGTGGATTTTGAGATTGCCGAGTTTGCAACAGGTCTAGTTAATGGTGAGTTATACACAGTGATAGGGTCTTTTAATGCTGGTGTGTGTAATATTAATGTTAATGGTGTTGATTACCCAAAGGTTACTTTGCCAACAATTACAACTTTATTTGACAGTCAGGTTAACCCATCTATTGGGACACGTGATAGTGATAATACGTATCCATTCTATGGTGAAATATATTATATCAAAATGGGTACTGCAGAATTCACATTTGACGACGACTATGGCACTACAACATTAAAGAACACTGGCACAGGAGCAGATGCAGCACTTTCAGGTGCTACTTTAGACGATTTCTGGCAAACTGATTATTCTGGAACTGTTGAAGTTAAAAATGGGTATGGTGTGTTTGATAATACTTGTTATGTTGAGGGGGATACGTCACCTATACATAATGGAACAAACTTTGATTTTCATTTCATTATGAAATTAGGGTTTAATGATGATTACGAAGTTCCATTTTCAAAATATATAAGTGATGTAAACGGTGAGATATTGTTTTTTACCTACACATCTACTGGTTCAAATAACCTATACCTCATTTTGGTTGATAGTGCTGGAACGCAAGAGCAGAAAACTATATTGACTGGTCTTGAGGCTAATACTTGGATTGACTTGCAAGGTAATTTTAATGCAGGGGTGTTAACATATACCTTGAATGGTGGAGCTGAACAAACTGTTAATTATAGTATAACTGATGTAAAAACAAATAGTACATCTAAGACAACACTGGGGCATACTGATAATGTGGCTTATGATGATTATTTCACTGGTGAAATAGCTTATGCTAAAGTTGGTTCTAAAACATTCGACTTCACAGAACAAACAGGGTTAACTGTTAACGGTGCTGATATAATTAATTACTACGACGGTTTCTGGCAATCGGCTAATGCTAAATTGGTTCAATCTTTTTGTGGGGAATTCGATGGCTCAGCTAAAATGCTTGTTAGTGATTTAGTTGGTACTGAGACTGTAATTAGCTCTGGGGGTACATCTGTTCCAACGATAGCTAACGGAGAGATAACTTTCACTGCTGGGACATGCTGGGAGCTAAGGCTTTCTAGTGGACATGTGTTCGCAATGAGTGAGGGTGCAGGGGGTACATTGTTTAATACTGGAACGGCAGGTGGTGACGCTACATTATCAGGTGCTACACTTAGTGATTTCTGGAGTGGAAGACAAGATGTATACCATTATAATATGCTTAATGGATTTAGTAGTGTGGCAATAACAACTTCGGCACATGGGTTAACTGATATTGTACCGTCTGAAAATACAAAACTTGAAGTTGTATGTTCAATTACAAATGAAGGACAAGGCGTTGTTTTGGGCGCATACACCTCTGATGAGTCTGGTAGATATTATGTGGCGGTATATAATGACTCCTTTGTTTTAGGTTGGGGGAATGAATCTTTTGTTGGCAGAAATGGCACGGTTGCTTTTGATACGAAAGTCCACACGTTCTTGATTGAAAATGGTAGTTTATATGTCGATGGTGTTTTGTCAGACACAAATACTGGTACTTGGTCAGGAACAAATACTGAAGTTTTATCTGTTGGCGGTGTTTATTCGGTTGCAAAAAGGGACATGACTGTTTATTTGGTTAGAATTTGGGAAAATAATGTGCTGGTGGCAGATTATAATTTTCATAGTGGTATAAAAAATGGATTTTATGATTCGATTAGTGGGGGTAAATTAACGAAATCTGGTACTTCGATATATTATCCAGCAATACCAGCTTTGACTAATTTGTTAGACATAAAAAACTATCCACTAACTAATCCCGCTAATAGATGGCATAATGGGGCAGAGACTGGAATACAATTATCTCCATTATATCAAGATATTCAAGATAGTGTTCTGATTGCTAGTTTAACAAACAATAAATCGTTAGAATGGATTAATAATGATACTAAAATTCGTGATGCAAACATTGTAACAACTGGAACGAGTATAGTAGAGAAAGTAGCTGCTGGGACAAGGTTATATGCACCAGACGGAGATTATGTTTTATATAATTTTATGTCTACTAAAACAATAGACGAAAATAAAACGTATAAATATTATATAGTAATAGAAGAATTCTCAGGGAGTGGATATGCTACAATATATTTAGGCGGTCAATATGTTAAATTAGAGGTTGTCGGAATTGTATCAGGCAGTGTAGTAGCAAGTAGTACTGGGAATGTTATTGAAATTAAACGTTCAGGTGTTGTGGATATTACAATCTCTAAGATAGTCGTGTGGGAAGATGGGGCTATACCGCCATTATTCTATGAAGAAATGGAAGAAGATTTCAGCAACAAGCATCAAGTAATGATGAACATGGAAGACAAGAAACACAGAAAATTAGTGATGTATGACACACCTCAAACGGCAGAGAATATGACAAAAATTATAAAATGTATAAATAAATAATATTAACATAACAACAAACCCATGATTGAATACATCAAAGTACCGTTAGAAGAAGCAAATGCAGTGGCAACAATCCCTGAAAAGTTTGCAGAACTACCAGGGTTAACAATCGATCCAGAAGCTGATCCACGTGAATACCTGAATTACACTGTTATAGACGATTCCAGTTACGTAGTGAAAGGTATATATGATTTAGTTAACAAGAACCGTCTAACAACGTCTAGTGAAGAGGAATTAGCATTGTGGGATGAAGTTATGGAAGAAAATCCTAATTGGAAAATTGTAAATTCATTACCACAACAAGATGAAATTGCATTATAGAGAGCTTACAGATGGACAAAAAGCAAGTTTATGCAATGGGTGTGGAGGGGGCAAATATGCCCTCTTCATTCCAAACTTTATCTTCCTAGCAGATTGTTGCCAACATGACTTTTATTATTGGAGAGGTGGAAATCTATGGGATAAGATTAGAGGAGATTATTGGTTCTATTATTACATGTTGTGTGACGTTTGGAGAGTGGATAAATACTATTTGAGAATATTTTATTTCCTAATGTCAACTGTATATTATATAATGGTATCAGTATTTGGAATATTCTTCTTTAATTGGGGAAAACAGAGGACTATATCAGATTTAACAAAAATAACAAATGGATAACGCAATTAATATGGCTGAAAGGATAACTGCAGTCGAGGAAAAGGTTAAAAGTATGAAGGAGTACAACACGAAAGAGCATAAAGAGCTTAGGGATGCGGTCCTTAGGATTGAAGCCACTTTGGCTAACATCTTTGATAAGCTTGACAAGAGGTACGCTAGTAAGGAGGTTGAGATAGCTATGAAGAGATTAAATTGGATGATAATCTTGGCGGTCTTGGGCGGGATTTTGTCACTAGTAATAATTAAGTAACAAGAATAATATATGTCTACATATAATACGTATAATGATAATTTAGAAAATAGGATAGCAAATACTTCCGAGGTTTTCTTTGATGAAGCCATGAAGAAAACTGCTATAAATGAGAGCATATCTTCTATTGCACAGATGTATTCTTTGCCAGAATTGCAATACAGAACGACAATAGATATAGATGCAAATGGAGAGGCTGACGTGCCTGCTGATATGATGAAAATGATTAGGTTGTGGGACGAGAGTGCTACGACAGGGGTTGCGACCAATAAGTATGAGTACATTGATCCGTTAAGCATGGACGATACATCTCCTACAAGTGCGTACTTCTGGACAATCGACAATGCGGTTGGAGGTACAGACAGGAAGATTATAGTGCGACCAGTTGTCGCTAAGACTTTACAAATAAGATACTACAAATTCCCAACTGAGCTATCTGATTCGACTGATGACAGTGGGCTATCTCCAATCTGGGATGAGGCAGTTGTAGCTGGTGCTGTATACCGTGTGTATGAGAATGCGGGGAGATATAATGAGGCAATGGGTTATAAAGAATTCTTCATGACTGCAGTGAGGCGAGCGTGGAATTACGCAAGAAATGTTGGAGGGGTAAAGGAGAATAAGAAAGTTAAGTCAATATACTCAAGGAAAAGACTACTTGGATAACAATATACAATGAGAATACTAAGAATAAACAATTTTAAAGGGATAAAGGTTGATGTTGATCCTCGTGTGCTTGAGCCTAATAGAGATGATACAGGCAAGGCTGACGCAGTTGGAATGAACAATATGGAAACTAACAAGGAGGGGGCGTTAATCACCTCTCCGGGGTATGAATTGGTTGCGGATGCTGGAGCGGGTGCAATTAAATTTTTACTTAATTATGAAAAAACACCAGAGGACAAGTTCTTAATCGTAGTACGTGATGATCAGATGTACTACCTTGAGCCTGGTTCTAAAACTCTTGAGTATATAGGTTCGTGTGGAAATGATTCGGAAGTTGTGAATGGGTGTGTATACAAGGGGAGAGATGTCATTCGTAAGGCGATAATAACGTCAAGCGATAAGGATAACTACCCTAAGGCCATAATACTTGGAGAAGGCTCAAACTTATCTGATGGGCAGATAAAAGTTGATAATTATAAATATGAGAACATTGATTCTAGTGGGAAAAGAATCTCACAAAGTTTTAAGTATGAATCACCATACACTATTAAAAAGCTTGAATTAAGGGTTAAGGATGTTGGGAGTCCTGCGAATCTCTCTTGTGATATATATGAGTGCGATGATTACGGGAAACCTACAGGAGCGTCATTAAGCACGTCTCCTAGCTCAATAAGTGGAGCATCTTCTAAATATGGGACAATGAGGTTTGATATAAATTGGGCGTGTCCAGATTACGAAAAGGAATATGCTTTTGTAATATCTGGGGCTACTGCAAGCGGTACGGACTACTACTTAATGTTAAAAACTGAGACAGGTGGTGAGTATAAAAACGGTACGGCATTCACCTCAAATGACAGTGGTGCAACATGGTCTGCGTATGGAGATTCAATATACTTCTTACTATATCGTGACACTTCTGCCCAAGTAGGCAGTATTAAGGAGGAGGTGTTGAAGGGTGGCACAATATGTACGCCATTCCTTGGACACCTATTCGTTGCGAAAGATGCAACATGGTACTATTCTGGAATTGAGGATGAGACGTCATGGGGAAGTGCTTCGACTGGGGATGCTGGTGCGATTGGGGTGGACGATACAATCACTGGATGTTTGGTTGAGGGTGACAGACTTATATCATTTATAAGATCCGACAATCAAGGGATTAAGTTTAATATGGATGATAATGATAAGTTGATCATTCCATACAAGGATTATTTAAGAAAATACGGATGTATTGCTCCAAAGAGTGTTCAGGCGGTAGGTTCTAATGCTGTATACCTAAGTGAAATGGGGGTTGTATCTCTCGGAGTTGAGGAAAGGTTTGACAGTATGGGCTTGCCTAGACCATTAAGCGTGAGTGAAGATATTGATCCGTACTTAGATGTAATAAATAGAAAGTACACAGACAAGGTAGTTGCGAAGTATCTTGAAAAGGACCGTAAGTATTGGCTATGCGTACCAACTGGAAAGTCTGTAAGTAACGACGGCGTCTTTGTATACGATGTGAAAAGAAAGGTTTGGCATACAAGAAGTGGGTTCAACCCAGGGGCAATAGAAACATTCAGGAATGAGGATGGTGTTCAGGAGACATTCTTTGGGAATGCAAATTCTGGTGAGATATATAAGTTTAATGATTCATATAATTACGATGGTGATGGATACAAAAGAATGTGGAAAAGTAAGATCTTCACCTTTGGACATGGGACTCGTATGAAACAAATAAATCATATAAGATTTGCTGGTGCAATGTCATACAACACTGAGTTCTACATAACATTGAAGATGGATGGGACAAAGAGGAAATACAAGGTTGATTCATCATTTATTTTAGGGGAGTCATTTTCGGATTATATTGGTGATAATATAAGGGGGGACGCTTGGAAAGGTGGAGAGAGTCCAGAAGACTCACAATTCAAAAGGTTCTATGCTCCACTTGACATATCAAAAGATGTTCGTGAGGGGTTGGAATTCCAGATAACTATTGAGAACGAGGGGGCTGATCAGCCATTTAAGATAGATGAGATAGAGATAGCTTATACTGTATTAGACGCTAAGCAAGTCCCAAGAAAAGCATATATTAATAAACAAGTAACTACATAAAAATGAGTTTACAAAAACCACAGTCAACAGAGACAGGATTGGTAGGTATGATAGTTCGGGAGAATGTTCAGACAGACTCTACAACTATATACGCAGAATTTACAGATAAAAAGACAGGGGTAGCACGAGAGCCACAAGCTGGTACGCTTATCTTCACTTTAGACAAGGATGATGAGAAGTTTGAAATGATATTAGCTGAGAGTCATACAACTACGGATGGGGTGACTGAGATCACGGTTGCAACTAATGGGCGTTCTTTGCTTAAATATGGGAATGTTCTTGGTTCAGCGACTGGGAATAGGCATGTGATCGGTAAAGAAATAGGGATTGCAGATGTCCATATCCCACTTGAGATCTTAAATGAGATACTTAGGGGAAATGAGGGGACTGGTGGAAAAGACTTTAGGCTTGGAGACGAGACTGATAGTGATATAACATTTTACGCACAAAATGCAGATACAAATAAACCTTTCATTCGATATGATAAAGTTAATGACAAATGGGTTTTTTCTAATGATGGTATTTCTACTACTGATGTGGGTGGAGGTACAGGGTCAATAACTGCTGGGGATGGTATTGACATAACGGCTGGGATTGTTAAGGCAAAAGGTGCTGTGCAAGTATCTAGTGGTGATACGAATGCTAATTATCTTGAGGATAAATTGACGGCAGATGATCATTTTATGGTGACAAAAGAGAATACTGGTGCAGACGAAAGCTTCAAGGTGGGTTTTGACTCAAATGCTAAGACTGATTTTGAAGCATTAACAGATGGGTCAAATGCAGATGCATTACATATTCATAGTGGGTTGGGGTTCGTTAGTGCTACGGCTGGGGAGCCTATTGATGGGTCTTCAACTCCAAAATCTATTTTTGTTTCAGGGGGGGGGTACTACAATGTATCCACGACCAATCAAACAACATACACAGAGAATGATTCTGTTCTTGGGTATCAAACTTTTACTAAAACTGATATTCAGAGATTTGGTTATTTTATATTTAAATTTAGGAATTCAAATGCACCAGTTAAAACTTTATGGATAAGGGGGTATGAGGGGGTAGGAACTAGTGGGAATATGTTTTATGAAAAAGAGTTTCCAGGTGTTCAAGGTTTCTCTGTTCAACACCACGTAAGTACGGGACTACCTAGTGGCACTAGGTTTACATTTTCATTTACAAATGGGGCTGGAACACAGTCAAACTATATACAATTAGCAGGCTCTGATGTCTATCCTGGTGGTAAATGGAATGACAGTGAAAATGACATTGTTTTTTATATGGGACTTTACGATTGTAAGAGTATCATTCAATCACAACAAAGTACTCTTTATAATTTAGATTCAAGTATTAAAAGAGTAATGCAAAGCTTCACACCACTAAAAATGAAAACACTTGGGATGGTTGAGGTTGCTGGGTCTGTTGTGGGGAACCCCTCTTTACCAGTCATGGAATTGTTTTTGGCAGATGCAAATGAAAATCCAACAGGGAGCGTTTTAGAAACAAAAGAAGTGCTTTATGATGATGGGGTTATGTATAGCGTGTTCTCAAGTGAATTAACGGTTGGCGAAAAATATATAATTGTATTAAAAGCTGGGGGGACTGTTGATTCAGTAAATTATTACTCTGTTTTATATAAAGATTCAGATGTTTATGCTGGTGGCAGTGCAAAAACGTCAGCTGATAGTGGTGCTACATGGTCGGGCAGTATTGGAGATTTGACTATTAAAATTTATGGCACAGGGTATTTAAATGCAGGTTTTGTATATAAGAGTGATAATACAAATGCTATAACAAATTTTTTTGATGGGTTTAGTGTTAGTGATGTAATTACATGGGATGAGATTAGTTTTAAGACGGTTGGACAACAAGATTCCTTTGCAGGACTTTCTGTTGGTCAAAAATACTACGTAGGTGCAGATGGTGCAATTGCAGGATCTGGGGATGTGGAGGTTGGGCGTGCTGTGTCTTCAAGCAGTATTTATATAGGATAAAAATTTAACTTAAAATATTATGGCAACAGGAGATCTAAAATACAGGCGAGCGGCAAGGAAAGCGATAGAAGCTAGTGGGAAGAAATTCACACAAGAAAATTATAATGCGTACGTTAAAAACAATGGCAGTGTCCCAAATAGCGGGAATCATGGACTTACATTCGGGAGTACGCTTAATCAAATAGCGGGAGATGCTGATTCTGTTGACAATTTTGGCAGCAATCTTGCAAATAATATAGCCTCAGGACCATCACAAGATGATTCGTGGGTTAATAATATAGGAACGCCAGATGCTCCTAAGAGTGGTGGGCGAATCAAATTTGATAATGGGAAGGGGAGTTTAACTTCTCCTATTGAGCCAGACCAAAGAATGACGAACTGGTCATTATCTGCTCCAGACAAGGATGCCTTAAAATCTTACAGCCGCTTATTAAGCACGACAAATCGTGCTGTAAAGGGGTATACGGACAAGCTAAACAAGAGTGTAAAATCATACGAAAGGGCGTATAACGATATAAAAGGTGTTGTCCAAGCACAAGGATCTCAATTTGATAAGGCGATTATGGCAATGGCACAACAAGGTAAGGAGATAGATTTCAACGCCCCAGACCTGATGAAGGATCTACAAGAGGCGGTGGATAATAATGAGAGTGTGGACTTTGAGAGCATATTGGAGAAGTATACTTCGGGTAGTCAAACGGGTAGTCAGGTGGGTGGTCAAGATATAGGAACGCCGTCTGATCCAAAAAGTGGGGGTGCTATACAGTTTGATGACACACAAATTCAGCAAGCACAGCCTCAGTCAACAGGAGCTCCTAAGACGTATGAAGAAGCTTTAAATGGGCTTATAAACGCGTCAGGAAAGTCAAACTTAACGGCTGATGAGTACAAAGAAATGCAAGACGCAGCTGCTGCAATGACAGAGGGGCAACCGTCTGCTGCAGATAGGGCTGCTCCACCATCACAGGGGGCAGTAGATGTAAACACGAATCCAGATATTGAAGTACCGACTAGTCAACTGATTGATCAGGCTGCAGTGAGTATCGGACAGGTTAGCCCACAGTCGCTAGTTACCACACTATCTGATGCAGGGTTTAACCTTAATGATTTATCCTCAGCAGAGGCGTTACAGGTGCTTATGACTCAGCAACAGATAGATTTGGCAAATGATCCTACAATGGATAACTTTTTGCAGGGGCAGAAGCTTACGATAATGAACTCATATGAGGATGCAATAGGTACATATAAAGATGATTTAATTGGGCTGAATGCAATTATAGATGGGAAAGATATGGTCCCAACAAGTGCAGAGCAATTATCCGCTAAAATATACAAACAGAATACGGACTTCGTAATGGAAGATATTGCCGCTGAGAAGGACTATCAAAATAAACAATACAACCTCGTAATGGGTCAAGAACGTGAGAAACGTGGTCGTTTAGAGGGATATCTAAAAGCAAAATTGTATGCTACTAAAATGCAAGATTCAAGTGCAGGGCTTTCAAGTATGGCAATCCAGATCAATGCAGCGGATATGAGGTTGCAAATGGCTGAGAATGAGCACATGCGGGGGATCGCTAAGTTAAACTTGGAGTCAAGACGTCTAATGACCGATTATGCAAACAATATCACAAAGATAGGAATGGATATTGAAACTAAGAAGGATAATGCTTTACAGGTAAGTACGGATAAGATAACGGCAATAAACAAAGAGCTGATCTCCTCTGGGATTGAAAAGCGTGGATTAAAGGCTGCGGCAATGAGTGAGTTTACCGACAATATGATGAAGTTGGATAAGGAGAAAAAAGACAGGGCTCAAAGAGAAGCTGAGTTCTCATATCAGAAGACTCAGGATCTGGTTGATCAGGCTTATAAATTAAGTGGGTTGACAGGAAGTGTATATGGAGTAAATGACAAAGGAGAGGTGTATAACACTGGGGTGAAGACGTTTAAGGCGATTGAGGCTGCCAATGATAGATCAATGGACATGATGAAGTATGCACATGACGTAACTCAAGATTCATACAGGACTGCGTTTGACATGATTGATATGGGTGGAAATCCAGGAGATATTGAGCAATTGTTGAATTTAAAGCCAGGAAGTTTGTCTGGACTTAATTCTAAACAAATGCAAGCAAGTGTTAAGGAAGTTCAATCTCAAAGGGAGATTAACTCATTCATAAATGGTGATACGTATAGTACAATAGGAGGTGCTTTAGGGGCATCGTTTACCCCAGGTGCATATGGTGGACAGTGCGGATCGTTTATGCACCAGATATATGACATCCCAATGATGGGGGATTCTTTACAAAGCAAGATAAACACTATGACTCAACCAGAAGCCCAACCTGTAGCTGGAAACTTGGTGGTATTTGATGAGGGAACGCAGTATGGACATATAGCGTCTATTCTTGAGACAAAAATGCACAAAGGGGTTATGTCTATGCGACTGTTAGAAAGTAATTACCCAGGGGGTGAGAAAATACGGACAGATAGGTGGGTTCCATTGGACAGTCCAAAGATTAGAGGATATGGGAAACAACCTTTAAAGCCAGAGTTCCAAGCTATGGTTACGACATCACAGAATAGTCGGCTTGACGAGTATGTAGAAAGAGCAAGGGTTAGTACGATCGCAAAAGCCAAGGCTGAGTTAAAGGATTCGATAAAGGGAAAGAGCCAGGAGTACCAGTCTGCAATATTGACTGCGTTCAATGATCGGATCAATGAGAAACCTACATATAACTTAAATAGTGGAAATTCTGGGCTTGATGCTGGATATAACTTGGGATTTACAAATACATTGAATTATACAGATAAGAGCATCCGTGAACTTGAGGAGGAGAAGAAGAATAAGGGTGACGATTTTGCTGGATTAGAGACTGGTGCCACAGGGACTGGAGGTGGTTTTGATACTGAGATAGATGATATTTTAGATAACATGAAATAATATGGGATTTTTAAACACGCCTTTGACTAGGCTTACTGGGAAGGTTGCGGCAGGTGCGTATGATGCTGTAAAAAGCAAGGAAGCTAGAGCTAGGACTCTGGAGTCGGTAAACAGGCGTGCTGAGGAGAGGCGTAAGCAAGCTGAGCTTGAGGCTGCGAGAAAGAGGAGGGAGCGTGAAGCTAGAGAGAAGATGAACACGGAAAGAAGAAAGAAGCGTGAAGCTGAGTTCATGGCAAAAGAAGCTGCGAAGTCCTGGAATAAGCCAAAGGAGAGGGGTTTCATGGGTGGAGATACCCTTAGCGAGGCTCCTGGGATTGCAAGGTCTGCGGTAAATAAGGCTTATACGTATGGGACAGAGGCTGCGGAGGTGGGGAAAGATGTGGCTGCTGGAGTTAAAGGGGGTGTGACGTCATCTGTTTATGGAACGCTTGCTGGGATGACGGACACTCTTGCCAGTGCGGTTGATTTGTCTGACGACGCAGTGATTTTAGGACTGAAACCTTTAAAGGGGCACACGGAGGGGATTCAAAAATGGCTTCATAGCTATGCAAATGACATGAGAGAGGGGGCTGCGATTGTTAACGAAAACCTTGGAGTTAATGATAGTAAGACTGCCCAGATTGCTGCAGAATTTACAGATACTGGACTTAATATGTTGCAACTATTCGCTGGGGGTGCTGGGAATGTTATGAAGATGAATGCTGCACAATCTGCCATAGCGGCTGGTAATTCATATATGGAGGTTAAGGATGCAGGGAAAGGGAAAGGGCAGGCTGCATTGACTGGGGCACTGCATGGTGTGCTGAACTTTTATGCAAACAAAATTGGTGTTGAGGGGGTTATGGAAAAAGGTGCTATGGGTAAGATTTCAAATAGAATAATGTCACACGTTGGGGAACTGCCAAAAGCTTTAAGTGTCCCCTTAAGGATGGCGATTGGGGGTGCTGGAGAGACGACTGAGGAATTGGTGCAACAAGGAGTCGATGGTGCGATAGATTATGTATCCATAGGTAAGCCAATGCCAACAAGGGATGATTATATCAAGACTGCTATAATGACTTTTATATTTGGTAGTGGTGCAAATGGTATATATCAGGCTGCTCATCATAAGTCTAAATTAAATATGGTTGAAAAGATGGTAGAGGGTGGTGTAGATCCAGATACGGCTCTTAAAGCCGTCTCTGAACTTGACAAGCGGTTACTGTCATCCATGAAAGACATGGACCTCATGGACAAGGAGAAAATGGCTGGGTTAAAGGGGCTTAATAAAGGGACTCCTGGGATTGACTTCCCTGCTCCGATCAGTGAAAATGCTCCAACGGTTACTCCCCCTGGGACTTTTGACGAGACTACGGCAAGGGATGTGAAGACCGCTGAAAAAGAGGCTGCTCTCGCTCAGGCTAAAAGGGATACATTCAAAAGGAAGATGTGGGATGAAGACTTTATAACTGAAACATATGGGAAAGATAGCGATGCGGTTATGGAGGCAGCAGCAAATATGTGGTCCGTACTTGACGCTGCGGAGGCAGGGTCTAGGTTTGCAACTCCCATAGAAGGCAGCTATGATTTGCAATGGCACAGAACTCCAAGCATGTTCCCACAATGGGTTGAGCCTAGGCTTAGAAGAAAGAAATTGTTCGATTCGTATGCCGAGAAGTTGGGGACAGATGAAAAGTTTACGCCAAGAGAAGCCGATTTGCATGACGCAATTATGGAAAGGCTTGATACAGAACTCTCCGCACAGGGGGTTGACTTATTTAAGGATGTTGTGCCAACTGAGAACAATGCTACTCGGCGTGGTGGTATATATGGGCGAAAGATAGCTGATAAGATAATAAATACGCACATCCCAACAAAAATTGAAAAGATCAAAGCGAAGGCTTTTAGTCAAAGGGTTAAAGATAAATTAAAGGCTGATGTTCGATTAGATAAAAAAAATAAGAAAATAATGTCTTTAAAAGACAAAGCAAAAGCTGCAGCTTACAATAGACAGCAAATTAAGAATTATTTAATGACTAAGCTCCCAAGATCTGAGAGGGGGCGGGTTTCTCAACTTACGGATTTAAAAGATGCAAGCAATTACAAGAGTGTGAAAAAAGCTTTAGATAAGATAGATGCTGTGGCTGAGAAATATGAGACTAATGTGTATTATGATAAAATAGGGAAGATTCTTGACTTAAGTAAACAGAAAAAATCTCAAAGTGGAATGCTTGAAAAAAAGATGCCAATAGAATCTCAAAAGCTTTTAGATGAAGCAAGGGAGAGATTCAAGGCAAAGGGCAGGAGTGAGATTGAGATCGCTGGTGAGATTGACGAGCTACTTGCTCCGTATAGGGACAACAATGAGGATATCCCTGGAGAGGTGTATGATAAAATGGCAATAATCAGAGCTACTGGATATGGGGAAAAGGCCGGGTCAAGGGCTATGAAACAGGCATTTAAAGAGTTAGAATACATATACAAGAATGGGCGGAGCATGATGAGAGATGAGGTTGAGGCAAAGAGAAAAAGGAGGAAGGCTCTTGCTGAGGAGACTATTGAGAGAACTCTTCGTGGAGAGGAATTAAACAAGGGTGTTCTTACTGGGAATGTTGATCCAAAGAAAAGAGTGGGGAAGAATGCTGTAAAACGGTCACTTGGGAAAGTTCAGGACTTTTTCTCTGCTACGGAAGATATGTATGGTGGAGCGTTGTCTTCATTTCAAAAGGCGGTTGGAGAGGGGCATCTTTATGACAAGATTGCATATGAGTTTAACAATGCAAGGGAAAAGCAACTTAAAATTGAGGCTGATACATATGCGAATGCGTATAATACATACAAGGAAGCTGGCAACTTTAAAACAAAAGGTGAGGTTGAGAAAGCCCTAAAACAAGACAAAAAGGTTAATATGAAAATAAAATTGGGCGGTATTGAGTATGATGTAAGCCAGATGAAACTAGCTACTTTGTGGGGGTTGCATGTGAGTAAAGATCCAACTATTCAAGATCACCTAAAGAATGCTAATAAGATAACAGATGCTGATTGGAAAAAGGTTGAAAATGTAATATCTGATAGGGCAAAGAAATATGGGGAGACTGCTTCTGAGAAGATCTTTAAGCCTATTCGTGATGTGATCCTTGAGCAGTATGAAAGAGATACTGGGAAGACACTTGCTGATAGGGAAGGGTATTTAAGAATCGCGAAACAAAAAAGTTCAAGCAATGTGGAGGATATAAACATGTTAGATGGTGAGGGTATGGCTGGCTCTTTAGTTACCACTCCAAATACAGTAAAGGCTCTGACAGGAGATAGGTCTCCGTTAAAATTGTATGATTTGCATACTGAGGCGATAGTGGCTGGGAAGAGAGCTGCTAATTACGCTGCCAATACAGAATTTGCTAAGGATTTGAAGTCCATAGCGTATAATCCAGAGGTTGCTGCGGCAATGAAACAAAAGGGTAAGGCGGGGGCTTTGACTGCGTTTAGGAATGGGATAGATGACTTGATTCGTGGAGATGTTCGAAGGGATCATGGGAAGATTTCAAACGTTGCTCTTGGTATCCAAAAAAGGTATGTAGGGGCTACGATGAATGCAAATATAATGTCCTCTTTGGGGCAAACAACCTCCGCTGGAGCAGCTCTTGCATATAATGGACTGAGTGCGAAAGAGTTAGCCGTAGGAATGAAAAACGCAAAGAAAAACTTTAAAAAGACAAAGAGGAAGTTCATGGATAACATCTTGATAAAGGATAGAATGACTCAGGGGTCTGCAATGGAACATTCGTTATACTTGTCTGATAAGTTTAGTGTTGACAAAACGACTGGTGATATTGTTCGTGGAAAGGCAACGATGTTTATGCGTGGTGATATAGTTGGATTCCTTGGCGCAACTATGCCAGTGTATGAGGGGTTAAAGGCTAAGTATAAGAGTGAGGGGAAAAGTGATGCGTATGCTGAAAAGTGGGCTTTTGCAAAAGCTTTGGACTTTGGATTCAGGGTTCAGCAAGATAGGTCATCGATGTATAACCCTAGGTTTAAGGCTGATTCTGTTGTGGGGCAGGTGATGGGTACGTTTAAGACCTCACTTGCGAGTCAAGCTAGAACGATGATTAATGATGTGCGATCTGCAATGCGAGGTGATATATCAAAGGGTGCTGCGGTAAGATCTATTCTTACATATGGGGTTGGACTTAGATTCTTGTATAACCTTGCACGAAGAGAAGGGTCTAAAGAGATGATGGAGGAGTTTACAAAGGGAGATAAGATATTTACAGAAACTTTAAAGTTGTTCCCTATCGTGGGGGATATTGCTGCTAGTGCAATCACTGC
>JAMOPD010000421.1 GCA_027064745.1 Thermococcaceae archaeon | reverse complement strand
ACCTGCCATCATGGAGAGTCTCCAACATAGAGCATGACAACGAGTCCATATGGATCGTATATCCGCCTTGGGATCAGATCACGGTGAGCAGATATTATCCGACCAACGGGACGAGGATAGATTATTCAAAGAATACCTTCTGGGGCGGTCTTGTGGAGGTAGAGGGCAATGTTTATGCCTCAAGTTATGGGATTCTCATAGGCGATAAACTGACAAGATTCGGGCCTGCTGGATATGTGGGGGATATCGCATATCATGACGGAATCGCATACATGCTGACTGAAAGCGGATTGCTGTCAGTCTATAACCTTAGCAGCGGTGAATGGAAGTACATAGGCAATGAGATGTTTTCAAGTAGTGACAGAATAGTCTATGCCGACGGCAGGCTGTTCATGACTATATGGTCAGGTCTGATAGAATATGATCTTTCAAACGGAGAGGCTGTAATATACAACTCCTCCAACTCCCCCTTCAGTTCCCTCAGAAACCCAATAAGCCTGGCAGGGAGCGATAAACTGCTCTATGTAGGAACATCTGATGGTCTGGTGGTTCTGAATCTTACTACGGGTAACTTCACAATTTACTACCCACCGGACTTTGGAGGAACAGCTGTGAGGGATGTATACCTCAACGAGGATGAACTGTGGATCGCAGGGGACAACGGAGTGGGGATATATAATATCTCGTCCAACACCTATCGGCCCTATTTGAGCGGAGTATCCTCATGGCTTGTGCGGGTGTATGGGGACGATGTATGGGTGGCATTCTATCAGGGTTCAGATTATGCTCTCTGGCACTACAACAGAGAAAGCGAAATGAGTGAGATATACAACTCGACAAACGGTCTGACAGGGGGGTATATCCGCGATCTGTCCGAGCTTGATGGTCTTGTGTTCGTGACATATGACTGGGGAGGTAACATATCAGTCTTTGATGGAAGTGTATGGAGAACTCTGCATATACCAGCACATTCAGTGGAGCCTTCTGAAAAGGGAGTCCTTCTTGGAGGAGACATCTTTACCATATACTCAGTGGATATTCTAGAGTTCCCCGTTAGTCCGGGTAGAAATGAGTTCAACATAACCATCAGAAGGCCGGGAGAGAGCGAATATGCATTTGAACTTATGTTAGGGAAACAGACTCTTGATGAAAAACTCTGGAGGCTGAGAGCATACGAACATGCAATTTCCTTCGATTTGATAACTCCAAAATATCTGTACAAGAAGGGAGAAAATGCGAGCTTTGAGGTCATAATAAGAAATGATGCTCCCCTCGACGACACTGTGGAGTACAGACTGAGCCTTGGAAGTTCTGTTTATGAAGGAAACATTACAGTTGGAGCAACAAAGGAAGCTCACCTCAACTTTACCGTGAGGGCTGAGACCAGCTTCAATGCCACGTTAACGGTGAACGGCAGGAGCATTACCGTTCCCATAAGCGTGGTTAAGCCGGAAGGTGAGATAACACTTAGTGCACCCAATGTTGTGGGCTACAACGAACCCTTTAACTGCACGCTGAGGATAATTAACAGGGGTGTAGTTCCCCTCAGGCTTTATGTGGAGTTTTTTGGAAGCAGAAATGTTACGATAGCGCCGGGAGATGCGCTCATACTCTCGGAGGAGATGACAGTAACCAGCGACATCACCATAAAGGCCGTAATCTCCGGAGATCTGGAGGGTATTCTGGAGAAAAATGTCACAATGGGAGAGAAGGTCAGAATATCCTTCATGAACTACACAGCCATGCCAGGACATCTGGAGATTCCATTTACCGTTGAAAACTACGGAATCCTTGATTCAAGCTTTGTCCTGACGGTCAGAAATGGAAACTGGTCATGGAGCGGCAACATATCGGTTCCTACAGGAGTAAAGCTCAACCTGACACTGCCAATAAACCTGAAAGAAGGAAACTACACCTTCAGATATGAAAGCAAGTTCGGTGAGGGGAGCTTCTACGTAGAGGTTGTCAGGGAGAGGCTCCTGCTCTTCCAAAGCTTTAATGGAACAAGCCTTACGCTGAACATCACAAACCTCGGCCCTGCAGACTTCACTGGCACTCTACGGGTTGAATCTTCAATCCTCTCAAACATTACCAACATAACAGTGCCTGCAGGTTCATGGAAGCTTTTGAGATTCCCTGTTGGGGAACTGTTGCCCGGAATGTATAACCTAACCGTGCAGATAGAAAGAGATGGAAGAGCTGTGTTTGAGGATGTACTGCCTGTAAAAGCCGAACCGAAAATAGCCCTCAGCATAGATGGAATAAACAGCGAACAGAAGATTGGGGACAGGATTAATGCAACCGTTAGGGTAAGAAACACCGGGACAGCAAGGGCAAGAGGGCTGCTGGTGTTTGAGGTTCCTGGAATCTACCAGAAAGAGATACAGACAGAAATTAGCGTCGATAAGGAGAGAGTTTTCAACTTCACATTTAGCCTGCCTCTGGATCTACCGAGCAGAACGCTAAGGGCAAGTGTGAGGTTTGGTAATGTTACAGCTGAAAGGATCTTCCGTCTCAGAGGGGTTAATCTGAGCGTTAATCTGACAACCAACAAGCAGTGGTACTATGAAGATGACAATATCACAGCCACGATAACGCTGACGAACAACGAGGATATAACCCTTAGAGGGAATGTCACTCTGCTGTGCGGGGCATTTAACTCCACAGAAAGCTTTGAGCTTGGAAAAGGTGAAGAAAAGCTGAGCTTCACATTCCAGGCATGTTCGAGAATATTCTATCAGGTGACCCTCAGCACAGGACGTATAATATACATAAATTCACGGCTTGTTCAGATCAGGGAGAGGAGTGCTGAAGTTAGTCTCATCACGGATAAAGACCGCTATCACATAGGCGACAACATGACGGTCTACATTTACTCCACCAAACCAGTTTCTGTTAGTCTGGCAGTTTTTGACAATCTGACCCTTGTAAATGTCACAAACAATGCATCTCTGAAATTCAGGATTCCAGATGTGGAGAGCGGAACGTATAAGATATACTACTCCTATGGCAACGAAACAAAGAGCAGGGAATTTGATGTTGTATCGCCGACTGCGAAAATCCTTAACTTTGAACTCAAGAAGAGGCTCTTTGAGCCGGGTGAAAACGTGAGCTTTAGTGTCCTTGTGCATGCGGATGAAGATGTTGTCGGCAAGGTTGTGGTGTGGCTGTATCAGGGAACATCGCTCATAGACTACTACTCCCAGCCCCTCAATCTCATAGCAGGCGATAACTACGTTAATGTCACCACGGACATAACGGTTCCCAACATGGGCTCATACACTCTGCTCTATGCCTTCTACCGTGGCTTGAACTCAACTGTAATAGCCTCAGGAAGCCAGACCCTCCAGACAGAGGGGGCCATGATAACATCGATGACGACGGACAAGGAGGAATACACAGAGGCAGAGAACATCACCCTGAAACTTGTAATAACCGGAACCCCTGGAACATATATGCTCAAGATAAAAGGAATAAGAGAGGTGCTTGAGAAGAACATTACGGTGGATGGAACCACCGAGGTAAACCTAACGCTGCCTGCGAGGTATTTTGACCTGAAAATTACGGCAGAGCTTCTCATGGGCGAATATTCGACATCAAAACAGATTGCCGTGAAGGTCATGAACCTACCTCCAGTGGCTCGCTTCACAGTCCAGGGCAACATGAGCGTTAATTCAGAGCTAACTTTTGATGCTTCGTGGAGTACTGATCCCGGTGAAGACAGTTTAACTTATTCATGGGACTTTGGAGATGGAGCGGTGCTCACAACGTCAGACCCGACTGTTACCCACACATACACCCAAGCTGGGAATTACACTGTAATTCTGACTGTCAGTGATGGTGAAGGCGGAATTGATATGGTGTCTCTCGTGCTTGAAATCTCTGAGGTCGGAGTTATTAAGAACATAACAGTGATATCACGGAGTGAAGCCTTCAGGAAGCTAACGACACTGGCCCAGATGTGGACGGCTGGATATCTCTACTACAGGGCGGAATATGAGGAGCTGATTGCGAGGGCGAAGGAGCTGGAGGTTGATAATGAAACCCTTGCATCCATAACCCTGCTCCATGAGGAAGCGGAGATACTCATAGCAGAAGGCTGGAGAGTTAGGAGTATAGAAGAAGTAATTGGAGTCTGGAGGATGGGCAGCATTATTCCCAATATAATCAAGGTCAGAAAAGCCTATCTGCTTGAAAAAGAGGCCGTGAATAAGCTCAGAAAGCTTCTGAGGCTTTAAGCCTTCTTTTATTTTTCTTTTTTCTTTTGTTGGCTATTATCTAATCCAGTATATTGTCATATGACCAAAAATTTTTCCAAAAGACTTAAATCATGCCAGCTAACTGACTATTAAGCAGGTTAAATGATACCAAGAACAATGAGTACTCAACATCCTGACAATGTATTTATTCCCTTCTTCGCTCAAGAACCCACCCCTGGTGGAGAGGGAAGTAACGGAGGCATTTTATGTCTTCAGCGTTCTCGGCATAGAGGAGCAGATGGGGGACTTTGAAGGCAAAGAGGTGGACGAGTTTGTCGTCAAAAAGCTCCTCGAGCTACTTTTTTAAGGAGCAGAGGCAATAGGTGAGGAGATGTTTGAACTCCTTCCAAAATACGAGTCAGCGAAGCTCAGAGCTTTAGCGCCGCTTATAAGAGAGGTGGCAAAATACGTCCCCTCAAGGAGAAGAAGAAAGCTCCACATCGGCCTTTTTGGATACTCAAGAGAGGTTAATGCTTTAGCTTTACCTAGGGCTATAAAGTTCACCGCATCGCTTTATTCAATTGGCGTTCCACCAGAGCTCTTAGGGCTGAGTGCTTTAAGTGAAAGCGAGCTTGAGAAGGTTAGCGAGTACTATAAAAGTCTTTACAGAGACCTGAGCTCTGCCCTGATGTATTTCAACCCAAGAGCGGCAGAGAAGTTCAAGTTCCTAAAACCTATCGCCGATCTTCAAAAGGAGCTTGGAATCGAACCTATGGAAGAGCACGAAGCGATAACCACTAAGGTACTAAGCGGAGAGTTCGATGAGGGCTTAATCGTCGAAGCCGCTGGCTTGAGAGGGTTTTTGGGTTGAGTTAATTTTTTAATCTTTTCTTTTCGGCC
>JAMOPD010000420.1 GCA_027064745.1 Thermococcaceae archaeon | reverse complement strand
GTTCATTGAGGTCAAGTGGAAAAGTCTGAGCGAGAGGGTGGCGCGGGGAATTTTGAGGGATTTGGAGCGGAAATCAGAGCTGGTGGGACTTGAAGGCTGGGAGAAGGGCTACGGGGTGGTGGCTAAGAGCGTTGAAGGAAAAGAGGAACTGAGGGAAGAGGGCTTTTTAGTTTGGGATTTGGAGGAGTTAGAAAGGCTTATCTCTTTTGATGCCGAAGTTTAAGAGGTGGTGTCCTTGTCGCTTCTACCGTTGGCAGGGATGTTCCTCTTTGGAGGGAAGAAGAAAGAGAAGAAAAAGAAGATCGAATACCCGCCAGGAATTACTGAGGAATTGCTAGAGGCGATAAGTAATATCGTGTTCTATCACGGAACGGGACTCTATAAGATACTGGCACGAGCGACTCCTGAGCAAGATGTGGAACACGTAAAAAAATCCTTGCACACCAAGAAGGCATTGGCCCGAGAGTGACAGAAGATGCTGGCTACAAAAAAATACGTCGATGAGGTACGAGATCCTATCCATAGCGCAATGATCGCGCATTACCCGCTCCTACACACAATTCTAACAATAGCAATGGCATACCACACAGGGACGCACAATCCAGAAGCTGCAAAGCCCGTAGAAAAAGTTTTAAACGCAAGTTACACACTCAAGGAAGACTACAGTACGATAAAGAAAAATTATAGAGAACTCGCAAAGGCAATAGCACACCATGCAAAGGAGCAAGGGCTCACTACAGACGAAGAGAACACTGCAAAAGTGATGGAACAAGCATTTGAGAAAACATTTAAGATCGTTGATAAGCTTCTTCCAGAGCTCCCAAAACTCACAGAAGATAGGGCAAAAATCGCCGAAAAAGCACTTAAATATTCCACAGACGACCCCTTCGTTGTTCTCAGGAATGCGGGCATCGACATAGAGCCGGAACTGGAAGAGTTCAGGCAGTTCCTGGCGGAGATCAGCGGGAAGAAGATAGAACCGCAAAAATCAACCGCGCCGGTTGTGAAGGAAGTTAATACTTCCACGGCTCTTTCTCAGGCGAAGCTCGAAGTCCTGTCAATAATCCACGGTCTTGAATTTGCGGGCTTCACTGAGGAAGCCAAAAGAAAGGCAGTTGAAAAGCTCTCCGCGAGAATAGAGGAGCTTTTGGAGAAGGAGCTCACGCCTGAGAACCTTCAAAAGCTCGGCCTCTATGCCTTCGCTGTCGAGATGATAAAGCGTGGAAACTTCGAGAGGCTGAGGGAGATAGAGGGGCTCTAACTTGCGGGGGTGCAAGTTGATTTTACACGTTTTTGTTCTATGACGTCAGTTTTAGAACATTTTGATGAGGCCATGTGCGAGCAAAGGGCTGTTCGGAGGGTGTGGGGGCGTTAGCCCCCCGGAGTTTTAAGAAAAGAGGGGTTGTGGGGCGAAGCCCCACCATGAGGGTTTGGGAGTACAGGAAACTTTTCTTGCGAAAAGTTTCATCAAAGTTTGTGATTCTTTTTAAACAATACAACTTGGGGAATGTTTGCGCTCTCAGGGAGGCATTCCTAAATAGGAATTCACTTCCAAAGCTCCTGAAATGAAGGTTTAACTCCAAAAGCGCTCCGCTGGAGCGCAAGAAAAAGTAAAACCCACTCAAACATGGCCCAAAGTGAAGAATTCCAACAGCCAAAGTTACAACTCGAGAAGGCAAACTCTCATAGAAGGAACCGTTCTACGGAAGAATCACGAACCTTGATCAAACTTCGCGAAGGCGAAGTTTGCTTTGCAAAAAATTTGTATACCTCTCAACCCAGAGAAAGGTGGAAGGGTTCGAAAGCCTTTTAAATAGTCTTCTTTAACTTCCACTCAGCTTTAGGCGGAAGGATGACCCAAAATGACATGGCACATCTTCATTCCAGATTCACTCCTTGAAGAGACACATGATCCAAAAATCAGAACATATAAAGTTGGGCAAATCGCGAGAGCAGCTGCAATCTTTGGAGTTGAAGTCATCTGGATTTACAGGGCGGGGGGCAGAGACGGCAGGTTCATCAAAACCATCCTTGAGTATGCGGAAACTCCCCAGTATCTCCGTAAGGAACTCTTTCCCCTGATGCCAGAACTCAAGCATGTTGGTGTTATACCTCCCCTGAGGACACCTCATCACAAACTCAAGTCCAAGCCAAAGATCGGGGAGCTCAGGGAGGGCTTTGCCTTTAGAAAAGGCAGGAGGTACTACGCTGATATCGGCTTCGATGACCTTGCTATGATTGAAGGAGAAATTGAGGGACGTGCAACCTTCAGAATAGTATCAGTGAAACCTCTCAGGGTAATAGCTGCGAAACCAACTGAATACTGGGGGTACAGGGTGCATCTCACAAGGAAATCCTTAGCAAAAACACTTAAAAAGGCAAGGTTGGACTTAGCAATCGCGACCTCACGCAAGGGTGGGGATGTTAGATATATAGACCTCCCCAAACTTGAAGGGGAAATAGGTTTCGTGTTTGGGTCTCCAAAGAGAGGAGTGCTGGAGACCTTGAGAGATTACAATGAGGATTATCCCTTTGATTTAATCCTCAACACAATTCCAAATCAAAAGACAAAAACTGTAAGAACGGAGGAGGCAGTCTTAGCCACGTTGGCGGTGTTTAATTTCATAAGGAGGGATTGAAATGGGAAAGATTCACAAACCAAGAAGAGGTTCATTGGCGTATTCCCCAAGAAAAAGGGCTAAAAGCGTAGTCCCGAGGATCAAAAGGTGGCCGCAGGACAGTGAAGTCAGGCTCCTTGGCTTTGCAGGATATAAAGCAGGAATGACCCACATACTGATGATTGACGATAGACCAGGGTTAACAAAAGGCAAAGAGATATTTATGCCTGTTACAGTGATTGAGGTTCCCCCATTGTTTGTCTATGGCATCAGGGCATACAAGCAGGGCTACCTCGGTCTTGAAACAGCTACAGAGGTATGGGCACCGAACCTCAGTGAAGACCTGAAGAGAAGGATAAAGACCCTGCCCAAGGAGTACGGTGAGGAGGCCTTCAAAGAAAAGCTCGGTCAGCTTGAGGATCTTGTTAAGAGCGGCGAGATAGTTGATGTCAGGCTTCTCGTTCACACCCAGCCGAGGATCATCAAGCTCAAAAAGAAGCCGGAGGTTATGGAGTACGCCATCGGTAGCGACGACGTCAAGGCCAAGTTCAGCTATGCTAAGGAGAAGATAGGCAAAGAGATCAGGGCAAGCGAGGTTCTCCACGAGGGCGAGCTCCTCGACATCATAGCCGTCACCAAGGGTAAGGGAACCCAGGGCCCGGTCAAGCGCTGGGGTGTCAAGATACAGTTCCATAAGGCTCAGAGAGCAGGAAAGGGCAGGCACATCGGTAACCTCGGTCCCTGGCATCCAACAAGGGTTATGTGGACCGTTCCGCAGGCAGGTCAGATGGGCTTCCACCACAGAACAGAGTTCAACAAGAGGCTTATCGCGATAGGTGAGAATGGCAAGCTCAAGCTTGATGAGAAACATGAAGTGGAGATTACTCCAAAGGGAGGCTTCCCGCATTATGGAATAATAAGGAGCGACTTCCTCCTAATCCAAGGAACTGTTCCGGGAGCCGTAAAGAGGATAATTAGAGTTAGACCTGCTATAAGACCACCAGCAAAGAAACCACCTGTTAAAAGGGTCCAGATCACTTACATTAGTAGAGAATCAAAGCAGTGAGGTGAGTTAGATGAAAGTTAGGGTTTTTTCACTCGAAGGCGAGCCAGTTGAAGAGATTGAACTACCTAAAGTGTTTAGCACTCCTTACAGGCCTGACCTTATCAGAAGGGCTGTCATTGCATCATGGACACACAGGATTCAGCCGCAGGGAAGGGATCCCCTTGCTGGAAAGAGGAGAGTTACCGAGAACATTGGAAAGGGTCATGGAATGGCTAGGGTTGAAAGAATAAAGACCTCACCAAGGTTTGCTGCATTTGTTCCATTTGCAAGGGGTGGAAGGAGAACTCATCCGCCGAAGGTCGAGAAAATCATCTGGGAGGATATCAACAAAAAAGAGAAGAAACTTGCTCTTATGAGTGCCATTGCTGCCACTGCTAACTATGACCTCGTGAGGGCAAGGGGGCACGTTGTTGACAACATTCCACAGGTTCCTCTCGTAGTTGATGATGAACTTGAAAAAGTCTTCAAGACCGCTCAAACAAGAGAGATATTCAAGAAGCTCGGCGTCTGGGACGATATAGAGAGAGCTAAGAAGAACAGCAAGATAAGAGCAGGGAAAGGTAAAATGAGAGGAAGGAAATATAAGAAGGCCAAAGGGCCGCTTATCGTCGTTGCCAAGAACGAAGGAATTGTTCAGGGAGCTAGGAACCATCCCGGTGTTGATGTAGTCACGGTAGACAACCTTGGAGTTGAGCTCTTAGCTCCTGGAACTCATCCCGGCAGATTAACAATCTGGACAAAAGGTGCGATTGAAAAGCTTAGAGAAATTTACGGGTGAGGGGAAATGGATCCGTACAAAGTTATTGTAAGACCGGTCGTTACGGAAAAGGCTGTTTCACTCATTGAGACGGAAAATAAACTCACGTTCATAGTCGACAGAAGAGCTACAAAAAGTGACATAAAGAGGGCTGTTGAAGAGATATACAACGTTAAGGTTGCAAAGGTCAATGTGGTAATTACAATGAGAGGAGAAAAGAAGGCTTATGTTAAGCTTGCTCCTGAATATAGTGCAAGTGAAATAGCCGCAAGGATAGGATTGTTCTGAGGTGAGTGAGAATGGGTAAGAGTTTGATTCAACAGAGGAGAGGAAAAGGAACAACAACATTTAGAGCTCCATCTCACAGATATAGGGGTAGAGTTAAGTACGTGCCTTTAAATTTGACGAAGGAGAAGACCCTCGTTGGCAGGGTCGTTGAGATACTCCATGACCCCGGAAGAACTGCCCCTGTTGCAAGGGTTAAGTTTGAGAACTTTGAGAAGCTCATAATTGCACCAGAGGGCATACTTGTTGGCGAGGAAATAGCTATTGGGCCGAATGCTCCAATCAAGATAGGTAACACCCTTCCACTGGCAATGATTCCAGAGGGTTCCTATGTTTATGACATTGAAGCAGCTCCCGGCGATGGTGGAAAGTTCGTG
>JAMOPD010000419.1 GCA_027064745.1 Thermococcaceae archaeon | reverse complement strand
CGACCTCAAAGCTAACGCGGGTTCTCGTTGATGGCTTCTGGAATATCATTCCAAGGGTCTTGCCCTCGAGAACGCGGTGCGGCTTTCCAATCTTGTTCCATATCTTCATCATCTCGGCTGTTTTGAGAATCGTCTCAATTTCTTCCCTTGTATAGTCTTGAAGACAGAGCATATCCCTTCCAGCTAGACTAACCACCATGTACATCACCGTTTAAAGCTGGATGTTGATTTTAATAATCCTTTCGTCAGAGAATATTTGAAAAAAGCGAAAAGTTTTGAGATATATGAGACAGAAACTTTCCGAATGTAATGTATTAAGGGCAGATGTCTGCTTAAGAGTTTGCCACAAATTATATCTATCAACCCATAAATTGTCATCCATCCAGTAAACTCGAGGACAAGCTCTATAAACATCCATGAGTTCTTCTGAAGGTGAGGTAAATGGGGAATAGAATCAAAGTCAGGCTTGTCAATTATACAAAAAGACCTCTTGAAACTGTCACATGGGCAGCTCTCATAAGCTACTGGGATGGATGGGAGACCGAAGCTTTTGAGAGAATGAGTGGAAAGGATGTGGAGAAACACCTCCCCAAGGTTCTCGGCTACGGTCATGAAAGCATTTTAGAGCATGCGGTTCTCACTTTCTCAATTGAAGGCTGTTCTCGCGTGTGTAGTCATCAACTTGTGAGGCATCGACTTGCATCCTACACCCAACAGAGTCAGAGATATATTAAACTGAATCCTGATGATGTCGAGGGGACCTTTATGATCCCTGCATCAATAAAGGAAGACCCGGAGCTTCTTAAGGAGTGGAAGGAGTTTATGAAACACTCAATGGAACTCTATAAGAAAACTATCAAGAAAGGTAAGCATCAGGAGGATGCACGGTTCATTCTCCCTCAAGCTGTGAGGACAAAGATAGTGGTAACTATGAATCTCCGGGAGCTAAAGCACTTCCTTGGCCTGAGAGCCTGCGAGAGGGCCCAGTGGGAGATAAGGGAAGTGGCCTGGAAGATGCTGGAAGAGATTGCAAGAAACAGGGAACTAAGACCTGTGATAAAATGGGCAAAGCTTGGGCCGCGTTGTATCCAGCTTGGTTACTGCCCTGAGGGTGAACTCATGCCACCAGGTTGCTGGAAGAGGACAAGGGAGAAATGGGAGAGAATAACTGAAGGCTGAGTATCATTTCACCAAGATTTGGGGCAAATGTTCAAACTAATGGGTATAACTTCAGGGATCCCTATCCTCATATACATATCCCATACAGCACTAAAGGGGAGAAGCCAGGCACTTTTAATGCATTCTGTCGGATGGCTTTTCTTTCTTGCTGCTCTTTTTCCCAATGTAAGCTATTCCATTCAGATGATATTTTTGGGATTCTCTGGGGTTTGTATATCAGCAGGAGCTTTCTGCATAGTTTATACAAAAAATACAAAAGGACTCATATACCTCAGTGGACTTCCAGCCCTCTTGGCTTTAAAGCCTCTGTATAAAGTTCTTGGAGGTTTATTCTTCTCCGGGAGATCTCTTAAGATCTTCATGGATGTTATTCACACTGCCCAGTATGGCTATATACTGCTTCTTATTGGCGCTATGCTTGGAATTTCCACTAAAAAGGGAGATTTTAGAAGATTTGGACTGCTCTACTCTCTTATGGGAATTACTCTCCTAGTTTATCCACTTGCAAAGGGAGAAGGGACTTTCTTCCGTTCGCTGGATATACTAATGGGGCTTATTATTAGAGTTTTTCTAGAGGTATGGGCTCTAAAACTGATAAAAACCAGGGGCGAACTTATAATACCTGAGAAGACTGCAAACAGAAAAGGTCTGAAGAGACAGAAAAGAAGCGGAGGAAATTCTTAACAAATTCAAGTTATTCCCAGTTCTGGCATTTGTAAGAGAGCATAAATACCCAAAACAATGGAATGTTTACATAATAACCAACACATCAATGGAAAGGGCGATTTCTCCCACAAACCTATCTCCGATGATCGAACTGTGTGTGAGGTATATGAAAGAAGCTATGGAAAAGGGTGCATCGGGAATTGTATACATAAACTGCCTTGAATATCTGAAGATATACAACAGTTTTGCCAGCATCCTTAAGTTTCTGCATGTCCTGCGGGACTATGCTATCATCTACAATGGAACGGTGATAATAGAGATTGAAGGAAGGGCATGGAACGACAGAGAGATAGTACTTTTAAAGGAGGTTGAAATTTAAAATTGGAAATTATTTTAGTCACTGTTGTTCTCATTTAGAACCTTTTCTATTGCTTTTTTCAGCTCATCGTAAGCCTCATCTAGAGACTCTGGAATGACCTTTGTGTCATCCACAACAGGCATGAAATTCGTGTCACCGTTCCACCGAGGAACTATATGAAGATGAACGTGATCCTCTATTCCAGCTCCAGCAACACGACCGATGTTAATCCCCATGTTGAATCCATCCGGATTCATGGCATTTTTCAGAGCCTTTATCATCAGCTGGGAGAGTTTCATGATATCCAGCAGTTCTTCATCGCTCAGCTCCTCCCACTTGCCAACATGCCTGTAAGGGGCAATCATCACGTGACCAGGGTTATATGGATAGTTATTCATGATTATAAAGGCATGTTTTCCTCGATAGAGTATAAGTCTCTCTTTATCACGGTTCTCTTTTGGAAAATCACAAAATATGCATCCGTTATATTTGGGTGCTCTTATATACTGGATTCTCCATGGTGCCCACAGCAATTTCATCCCTTCACCTCCATTGGGAGAAATGCTACAGCGTTAAAAAGTTTTCCTAAAGGTTTTTTAATTCAAAGGCTACTCCCTTTAGGTGATACATGTGAAACGCAAAGGGATATTGATAATTATCGACGGTCTCGGCGACAGGCCGATTAAGGAGTTCGACAGAAAGACCCCTCTGGAGTACGCGGAAACGCCAAACATGGATAGGCTGGCAAAGATGGGAATCCTCGGCCAGCAGGACCCGATAAAGCCCGGACAGCCGGCCGGCAGCGACACCGCCCACCTGAGCATCTTCGGCTATGACCCCTACAAGGTTTACAAGGGAAGGGGCTTCCTTGAAGCTCTGGGTGTTGGACTCAAGCTGGATGAGGACGACTTAGCTTTCCGTGTCAATTTCGCCACCATCGAGAACGGGATAATCGTTGACAGAAGGGCGGGAAGAATAAGCACTGAGGAAGCCCACGAGCTGGCGAAGGCCATTCAGAAGGAAGTAAAGCTTCCGGTCGATTTCATCTTCGTTGGAGCGACCGGCCACAGGGCTGTTTTGGTGTTAAAAGGCATGGCTTCTGGCTATAAAGTCGGCGAGAACGACCCGCACGAGGCAGGCAAACCGCCCCACAGGTTCACCTGGGAAGATGAAGAGAGCAAGCGCGTTGCCGAAATCCTTGAAGAGTTTGTTAAACAGGCTCACGGGGTCCTTGAGAAGCACCCAATCAATGAGAAGCGCAGGAAGGAGGGCAAGCCCCCAGCGAACTACCTCCTAGTGAGGGGCGCCGGCACCTATCCTGACATACCGATGAAGTTCACCGAGCAGTGGAAGGTCAGGGCAGGGGCTGTGATAGCGGTCTCGCTCGTCAAGGGCGTCGCGAGGGCGATAGGCTTCGACGTCTACACTCCAGAGGGGGCGACCGGCGAGTACAACACGGACGAGATGGCCAAGGCGAAGAAGACCGTCGAGCTTCTCAAGGACTACGACTTCGTGTTCCTCCACTTCAAGCCGACCGATGCCGCTGGTCACGACAACAATCCGAAGCTCAAGGTCGAGATGATAGAGAAGGCCGACAGGATGATAGGCTACATAATCGAGCACATCAACCTTGAGGACGTCGTCATAGCAATAACCGGTGACCATTCAACGCCCTGCGAGGTGATGAACCACAGCGGCGACCCTGTTCCCCTCCTTATCACTGGTGGTGGCGTTAGAACCGACCGCACGGAGAGCTTTGGAGAGAGGGAGTGCATGCGCGGCGGCCTCGGCAGAATAAAGGGCCACGACATAGTGCCGATAATGATGGACCTCATGAACCGCTCCGAGAAGTTCGGGGCTTGATACTTTATTTCAAAACTCTTTTATATTACTACACTACGTTTTTAATTTTGGTGATGAGTGGTGGAAGAGGAACAAGAATTGCAACCTGAACAGATTAATGAAACTGTCATAGAACAGATAACCCTGATTGATGCATATACTATTGGAGCATGGATTGAATATATACGGCTAGCTAGGCCTCAAGATTTGGTCGTTTTTCCTTCTGGAGCAATAAGTGATCAAGAAGGTAATGGGTATATCCTGTGGACGTTGTATCTTGTGAGGGATTTCTTGAAGAAAAAGGGATTAGAGTTCATAATCAATGACAGTAGACTAGATGATTTGATAACATACTTCCAGACAAAGTATACTTCTAAGGACAAATCCGCTCCCAGGGCCCTTGACGAAAATGATTCGAGAATCCTTGACCAGACTATTGAAATTATCAGGATTCTTCTTCAAAAGGAACTCTCAAAAAAGAGAATCATCGAAATTGAAACACATAAAGGCATTTTGGATTACGATACTCTCCTTTCAACAAGATTGGTTCCACTGTTTACTTATCCAGATACTGTGTTTAAAAATATCTCTGAAATTGTCTCTCATGATTTGCTTGAAGCGTTTAGGGCTCTTTTATTTGATCTTCCTACTGCATCAGTTATGATCTCTCTAAGGGCAGTAGAAGCTGCCATTCGGGAGTTATATTTTAAACTATTGTCTGATGAAGAACTTGAGGAATCACATTCTTTGTACCCCACTTGGAATTATGCAGTATCCGAAATAAAAAAACAATTAGAGAAACTGAGCATAAGTTCAAAGAGATTGGAAGGATACTTAGATTTCTTGAGAGAGATACGGAATAGCGCTGAGTATCCGGATAAAATATTTGGATTAAACGAGGCAGAAAGAATCTTTGTTGAGTCTATTCATGCTATTGAGGAGATATATTTATTAATCGAAAAGATTCAGAAAGATAAATCCTAAAAGACATTATTATGAGATGTTATTAGGTGAACGTAATGTTGGTTTTTGATGACTTGAAAAAGATAGGCGATGACACCGTTACCTCCATCGGCATGGGCACGTGGGGCATTGGTGGGAAGGAGA
>JAMOPD010000418.1 GCA_027064745.1 Thermococcaceae archaeon | reverse complement strand
GCTCCTTTATCAGCCCGCGCTCCTCGACGACATAGGGCTTGAAGCCGAGCCTTTCCAAAGCCCTCTTTGCGAAGCGGAACAGTGCCTGAACGTTCTCAAGCTCCGGAGCGGTGACGACGATTCTCGTCCTTTTCTTTAGAGCTAAGGCCAGGCCTACCGCGCCTATCCCAACGGAAACGCTCTTACCCCTTCCCCTATCTGCCGTTAAAACGAGCATTCCGCCCTCGACAAGCTCTTCAAAGGCCTTCAAAACCTCTACCTGACCCTCGGTCAGTGCCATCTCGTAGAGCTCCCTCGGGAAGAGGGTCTCCTCTGGTATGGGAACGCCCTTCCTGGCCTTAATCCTCGCCTGGCTTTTGCTCCTTCTCGGCTTCTTCCTGGCCTTTCCACCCTCGGTGATTATGTATATCCCCTCGTGCTCCGTGAACTTCCTGATAAGGCGTCGATTGAAGCGCTTCTTGACATCGTCTATCGTGTAGGGGGGCGTTACTAGGCTCTTGTGGAAGCCCGTCCACATATCCTTCCACTTCTCGAAGGGGTGAGCGAGAATGAAAATCAGCCCTCCACCGCGCACCGTTTCAATAATCCTTCCGAGGTCGTTCGGCGAGTAGTCGTAGCTCATATCGAGGACGAGCAAGTCGTAGGTCCTTCCGAGGATGTCTCGGGTGTGCTTGAAGGTAACGGCCTTTACCTCGACGTTAGAACCGGCTAAAACGTCGAAGTGCTTCCTGAAGGCCTCGTAGCGCTTCCTCCCGAAGGTTTCCTCGCCGAGTGCGTCTGTGGCGTAGAGAACCTCAATTTTGTCCTCGCTCTCGTCGCGGAGGCGCTTCTTCATCAGTTCGTCGAGAACCCCGCTTAAAACCCTCGCGGAGGCCCCCGCGAGTATTCCCGCCAATTCGGCCTTCCTCAGCGTGTCGCCCTCGATTACAATCATTCTCCTGTGAAAGTTCTCAAGGGCCTGGGCTAAGGCCGTCTCGGTGAGCTTTAATATTGAGTCCTTAACCTTCTCGCCCTTCGCGTAGTCTCTCACTTCCCTGTCAAAGCGGACCTTCACGGTCATGGCTTTCCCCCGCTAAAGGGGAGAAGGGGGATTTAAAAAGGTTCGGTACTTGTATTTAATAATTTTTTAATAGCTCCTTTAGTGTCGCTACAAGAGTCTTTAGATGAGTCTTTTTCCTGACTTCTGAATTAACTCTTCTTTTTAGTTGAGTTTCATCTGGAAGAAGGATTATAGAAACTTTCCCGTTCAGTTCTTTTTGAACTCTCTGGACAATTTTCCTGTATGCTCCACTCCCGATGTACGCAATGACCCACTTATCTTTTGCGTGAACCTCCAAAAACTCTTTCAGCCTAGTGGATACAAGAGTTATTTGTTCTTCTGGAGTACGAGAAGATAGTACAAAGTCGTATTCCAATATCGAAGTTTCTTTTTCAAAATTCTGGGGAACCGGACCATACATTCCAGAGAGAGTAACCTTTTCAATTTTTTAATATCAACACCATGCTCCTGAAGATATCTAAAAATAAGCTTGTGTGTTGTAGATTTTGAGTATGGTTTTTCTGGAGTGCAGGATAAGATTAAAATAACTCTCTTCTCTGGAGAGACACTATACGGTGTTTTTGTTATGTCAAAATTGGTAGGATTACGCTTTAATGAAATTCTCCGGGCATAAAACTGGCCCTTGGAGAGTTTTGGAAGTTTCAACTTAAATTTAGTAGCAATATCGATGAAGTCTTCGTCAATCGTTGATAACTTAGCAACTACTTTCAAAAGCTTGTTGTCACTATTTGCATATCTAACAAGCCACTCTTTAAACTCACGAGATTTAGGATTGTACTTTTTCAGTTCTCCTATAAGATTCAATTGAACGGATAGATTATGGAGTGCAATTATACCATAGATATCCGACTTGATTACTTCTTTCCCATTGAGGATATATCGAGAGTAACTTTTGCTCTTTAGTATCTTTTTTGCTTTCTGAAGATTTCGTCCTCTGATGCAATCACAAAATGGGCATAAATCCAAATCTCTGTTGGTTATCGTGTAAAATTTCTTTTTTTGAGTGTATGAAACAAAAAACTGAAGATTTTGGGCAGCTTTGACATATGTATTACTGTCAAAACTGTTTACTCCCAAATAATACATGAAAGGAGTTACCCTTCCAGAAATTCCAAAAACATGTATGGGAATTTTTTCTGGGTCAGAATGTATCTCAAGTAATGTGTCCTTGAGAGCTTTTATTATCTCAACGATTAGCTCATAATGATTCTTTATTGGAACCATTGAACCAATGGCCAACCCAAAAGGATAGTGGGAATACTCATTAAATCCGGTTTCCTCAAGGAGATTGAACAATCTTTTGACATAATACTGAATTTCTTCGTAGGATCTGCCATGGACAGCAAGATACGGAAAAACATCCACATCATATGAATCATATACTAATTCCATTAGGCGTACAGCATTCATAATGCTCTTTTCCACTCTTTCATTAGTTTCTTCCTTATTTAGTCCAAGGGGTATTGGATAATCCAAAGATGCAACGTAGTCTGCACCAAGTTTAAGTTGCAAATCCAAAACGCTTTCGGGTGTTGCTTTAAGTTGGTACTTTGATAAATCATACTCTCGGTTATACAGAAGTTTAAAACCACCACTATCTGCGAAAAGAATAGGGGAATACGTTGGATTCTCTTGTATAATCCAGTCTTTTAATGTCTTTCCATCCTTAAACCATTCATTAAAGCTCTTTTCATTGAGATTAAAATCCACAAAGTGAAGAACTTGAGTCATTATTGTAGACAATTTTAGCTCGTGTATTATTCCTCTTTTAATCGATTTCCATATACCCCCATTTCGGAGAACTCCAGGAGGGCCTGTTATGAAATTGACTACGGGAAAAAATGTGAATTCTTGTAGTGGCTTTGGACGGGCAGACATGTTTAATCCCTAATCTCCAAGCATCACGTTAGATTTAAAAATATACTCCTCGTATTAACCACCTAGGAGGGGGAATCCTAACATGGTATGTTCTGAATTTGAATTAAAACCCAGCGAGATTGCAAGATTCTTTCATCTTGAAAAGTGTCCAAAGTATATCTACTGGATTGGCAAAAGAGATGACCGGGACGTAGAAGAATACACAAAAAATGTTGTCGATGAAATATTAGCGAGAGAAGGTGAAAACTTTGAAAGACGCCAGCTGGAAGTCCTTTCAGAAGTATTTGGAATCGATGCTCAATCAGTATATGAAAAATTCAACAGATTGCAACCGAAAGAACTTGTTGACATAATAAAGCAAGCAATAATCGTTTCGAAGTTCAATTATTACCGAGCGATATTATATCAACCCCGCCTTATTGGAAAAATTGGCAGATATAAAATTCACGGTAATGCAGATATAGTTCTGATAAAATCAAAAAACTCCCAAGTAGAAATATGGATTTTTGAAGCTAAATACACTAATGAAGAAAAAGTACCTCACATAATCCAAGCAGTAATCTACGCAAAATTAATCAGAGACTTAATCTTAGAGAATTTCACAGAACCAGAGGTAGAACATATTGATATTTACGTTTCAGTACTAACTAAAAAGAATCGGCTAGAAAATTTGGACTCTAAAGAAAGCCTTAAAACAAATATTAAGTATCTAAAATTTCCTCAAGACACACGGATGTATGAGGAGATTTTAAATGAAGAACTGGGCAAAGGTGGGAAATTTGACAAAATCCTTACGGGTAAAGAAGTACCTCGCTTCTGGATTAGCAGAAAATGTCAAGATTGTCCCTATGAACCACTTTGTATAAAAGAGGCTGTAGAGAAGAAAGGCCTTGAGCTTTTAGGAATTAAACCTGGAGAGCAAGAGATACTCGAGGAAATTGGCATCAGAAACTTGGAGGATTTGAGTGAATTGTATGAATATCCTCCCAAATTCTCTCCCGTTGACTTTAGACCTTTAAAACCTCGCAATGAAGATGCAAAGAAAAAAATACATGAAATTTTAAAAAGAACTGAGATCAAAAACCTTCAAAAGTTGGCCCAAGGAGCATATCGGTTTCTGAGAGAGATTAACCGGACTAATGAAAAGGACTATCTTTTTGATTGGATTCAGGGTTCGGGTTACAACTTGCCCATAGACATGTACTATGAAGACACCCCAGTGAAACCAAAATACCCCCCAGGTTCGTTGATACGGGTATATATTTTTGTCCAACATGATCCTATCCATGATAAAGTTGTACTTCTGAGTGCTATTGTTGAAAATACTCTGACTCTGCCAGAAAAAGGGCACCGAAGAATTTCCGAACTTATTGACGACATAGTTGACGATGAGGAGAAGATGAATAAACTGGAGAGAGAACTTTTAGATAGGTTTTTCAAGCAACTTATAAATGCAATAAAGGATGTACATCCTAGGATTAATCTAGACGAGTTTTATAAAAAGCAAACACGCCAGAAACATCAAAAAACACTTGACGGTGTTGTGACTGCCCCGTCTTTGCACAATAGAGATAAAAATTATCCATGGATTGGTCCAGAAGACTCCAAAAAATATGGGTATGTACACATATACTTTTACAGCAGATTTCAAAGAAATAAGTTAATGGAAGCTATAAAACGTCACCGAGAAATATATGGAAAAAGGGCCATACGATGGCTACTGGGATTAAGACGAGAGATAGACCAGGAAATGGTCTCTATAATTCAAGACGAGATTAGAAAGAGACATGCCCTTAGATTCCCGGGTTTGGGAATAATACAAACAGTATCACAATATAGAGCAAATGGCAAATGGTTTGAATGGGACAATCTTCCTTCAAAGTTTGAGGAACTCTTCAAAATTGCCATACGAAAGGAAGTCAATTCCAAGGGTATTAGACTCCTTTTGGCTCCTGAAAAAGAATACATAAATATCGGCAACTATGGATTTTCCGGTTCAGTGTACCCTGTGAAGCACAGAGATTTAGAGCAGATTCCTTTAAGATACATTTGGACAGCAGTTAAAAATGGCAATGAGGAAGCTCGTGCTAATCTTTGTAAATTAGGTGAGTACTTCGCGCTAGCAATACGACATATAGAAAGGGGTATTCCCGACCAAATAGGGCATGTGAGGGATTAATATGGGAAAAATCATTAAGGATGCATTTGTAAATAAAAAGCCAATCCCCATTGAGGACTTAGATAAACAACACTTTGAC
>JAMOPD010000417.1 GCA_027064745.1 Thermococcaceae archaeon | reverse complement strand
GGGGTTCAAGCGTTTTTGTAATTAAAATCACTCTGCAAAGAGCCTTAAAGAGGAATCACGGATTTTTGGTGAAGCTTTTTCCAAAAGCTTCCTTCGCAAGCGCTGGCGGAAATTAGGTGCATTTCTGAAAATTGTAGGTTTTAGAATTGGGTTTATACAAAAATTGCTCCATTTGTGAGTGTTTCGCTCCCCAAAGGCGCCCGGCGGGCGTTGAAACTGTATCAAACGTCTTGGTTTGAGTTAAACCCTCTTGGACTTGCAGTGCACGACTGTTTTTTGCTCATTTTGAATAGAAGGGCACTCTTTTGGTCAAGCTTTCTTAAAGCTTGTTCGCCTGCGCAAAGTTTGATCAAGGTTTATGATTCCTTATTGAATGACTGCTTTTGGAGTGGATTTTCTTTAAGAGCTGTTTTTTGATATGTGGATTCGTTCCAAAGGGCACTTTTCAGGGTTAGCATGGTTTGAGTAGAACCCGTGTGGAAACGGCCTGTTTGATGAATCCAAAATTTCTAACGACTGAATTTGGGTTAAATCCATTTTAAAGATGCCTTGATGAAGAATCACAAACTTTGGTGAAGCTTTTTCCAAAAGCTTCCTTCGCAAAGTGCTAGCGGAAGAATGAGCGCTTCTTTTGAAAATGCTCCTTTTTAGAGTTCGGTTCCTTATTCACTTGCTCTTAAGAAGGCGTTCAAAGGACTAGAACAGAATTAAGGCGTTCACTTCTATGCTTCTCCCATCAGCTTCTGGCAATAGTCTTAGGCAATTGCCGAAAGGTTTATAACAATAGACGAAAAATTTCCTACCATGTTGGAGAAAGAAAAGGAAGCTCTTGCCAAAAGGATAGCAGGCGAAATAACTCTCTCAGCAGATCCAGGAAAAACCATGCGTAAATGGAGGGAGATATTCGGAATAAGCCAGACTGAGCTGGCTGAGTTTCTTGGAGTTTCCTCATCCGTTATAAGCGACTATGAAGGTGGCAGGAGGAAGAGTCCCGGTGCGTCTACAATCAGGAAGTTTGTTGAAGCCCTTCTTGAAATAGATGAAAAACGTGGTGGTAACGTCATAAGGGCATTTAGCAAGACCATAGGAAGCGAATTCCCGACGAGTGCAATCCTCGATATAAGGGAGTTTGCCCTACCAGCTACTGTGAAGGACATCGTGGATGCTGTTAAAGGAGAGGTGGTTGCAAACCTTGACCTCATAGACCGCAGGATTTATGGATATACTGTCATCGACAGCATTCAGGCGATTCTTGAGATGAGTGCCGAAGAATTCTTAAAGCTCTACGGCTGGACAACAGAAAGGGCTCTTGTTTTCACAAAGGTCACAACAGGCAGAAGCCCGATGATTGCGATAAGGGTCCAAGGTCTTAAACCTGCTGTCGTCGTCCTCCATGGGGTCAAAAACCTAGATCAGCTGGCTGTAAAGCTGGCCGAGCGTGAGAGGGTGCCCCTTGTGATCTCCCACGTAGAGAACAAAAACGACCTGATAAACAGTCTGAGAAGGCTCGTTGAAAAGAAAGAGAAGGAACTTTAACTATTTAAACTTAATTCAAAGTTCCTTCCTCCTCCAGATTCCTCCTTCTGCAAGCTCTGTTAGTCTATCCCTTACATGAATTAATACAGCATTCAAAGTTCTTCCATTGTCGTAATTCCTGATAATCCTTTCAAGCTTCTCCCTCGGCCAGCTTCTCATTTCTTCCGCAAGCTTTATCATGTAAGGATACGCCCGCACGATGTTATCGACTATTGTTATATCTGCCATTCTGGCGCTCCTTGAGAGAGGATTTAAGTCAACAGTAACCACGAACTTTCCCATAGCTACTAAAGCCTCGGTCCTGTCTCCATCCTCCAGAGGAACGAGAACAACATCTGCCTTCCAGATGCCTTCCTCATCAACTTTTCCTCGCTCGCTTTCAAGGTTTGGGATTCTCTTTGTGGGGTTTATTCCAAGGAGCTCAACATCCGGATCATATTTTCTCAGTTCATCGGCTATTGTTCTGACCCTCTCCTCACTGCGGTAGAAAAGATTTATCTCGAGCTTAGCATTCAGGGCATTTGCCAGCTCAATGGTCTCCTCGGGTACGAGGGCAGCGACGTTGCCGTTCACAGAAACCACAGGATGCTCTGCCAAAAGGAACTTTGCCACCGCAGCCTTCATAGCTTTCTCAGCGGGTTCAATCGTCTTTTCACCTATCAAATAGTCGAATGCCTCTCCTCTACCATGGGCAATCATTCCTGCTTTTGCCAGAATCCCTTTTTCAAGTGCCTCCTCAAGCTTATGCCTGTAATATAGGCTCCAATACCTGGGATGAGACTTTGGAACCATAAACCTTGCCATTACCATGACCTCCTTCTGTCTCCTATGAAAAACTTCATGAAACCGGAAAATTCTTCTCCTCTGAAATCCTCATACAACCTTTCAGTTTCCTCAGGAGAGAGCCATTCTATGTCCGCAGGTATGCCTTCTTGAAACAGATACTCCACATTATTTCCCTTTCTTGCTATCGTCAGTGTATGTATTCTTTTACCTAAATCCTGAGCAATTTTAACCTCTCTAACTACGAGGGAGGTGAATTTACCGATTATTGCAACTGCAACAAAAATTTCCGCGTCCTTTATCATATGACTGGTACTCCTTAAACCGTATTTAGAGGGCAGGATAACATTCCTCGAGCCCAGCTTCTCCTCAATTATCTCAAGGATGACCTTCTCTGTCTGTGTGTGATATATAATCGTAGGCTCGCTAAGATAAACGAGAGGTCCGCTTTTTTTATTTCTTTTGAAAAGTCCAAGTCCAGATCCAAACATGAAACCACCTCAGCTGGGGATAAAACGTCTTCATCACTCCGTAGGGATGACACTCATCATCGGTTCGCAACCCAAACCTCCCTCAATACTTCCTTCGGCCAAAGGAACATTTTCAGCGGAGCAGTGTTATCGGTTAAAGTTGTCCCCTCATACCACCTCCTGAAGATTGTGAAGGAAAGAGGTTAATAAGCTTTTGTTTATAGAAATGCCACTAGATACTTAATCCCCAATCATGGGTTAACCAAAAAGGTTTTAGTTGAATATTTAGTCATATAATCTTGGTGTTAAGAATGGAAGATATTGCTTATTTAGTTGAACCCTCACTGAAAAAGTGGAGGGAGGTGTACAAGGAGGAAAAGAAACAAAAAAAGCACCCCGAAAAAGTTGAGTACCTCGAACTTGATCCTGCAGTGTACTTCAACGTAAAAAGGCCGTTCTTTATAAAACTATCCCCCGAGGATCCAACGTACGTTAGAACTTTCAGGATGATCTCATATGGTATGCTCAAATATAGTCCCTCCTTGAGGACTCTCATTCTCAGGGGTGCGGGTTATAACTTAGCTCGTAAACTTGTTGAAACCAGCGAGATTAGGAGTATAGATGACCTTCCAAGAGTATTTCTGAAACAGAAACTTGGCATAGTCGATATTGTAGAAGAATCCTTCAACCGCATGAAAGTCAATCTCTACGAGTGCATGAGCTGTTACAACACCAAACCAGTGGGGAGGACTCTTTGTGACTTTGAAGCTGGCTTTATACAGGGGGTCATGGAGGCCCTTATCGGCAAGAACATTACGAGAGAGGTGTACTGCTGGGGACTTGGCAACCATTTCTGTGGATTTGAAGTCATATTTGAGTGATGGGTATGAGCCTTTTGGTAATCCAGCCATCAACAAAATGTGATGGGAGTTGTCTAATCTGCCCATGGAGGGAGAAATTTGGCTGCACGGGGATGATGCTACCGCCTGTGGCATTGGATATCTTGGCTGAGAACTTAGATGGCTTCAGGTTTGATGAGTGCGTTATAATTTGCCCTAACCCTTTCTTCCATCCGAAGATAGGTGTTATCCTAGACAAAACTCAAGAACTATGCGATTGTGTTAATGTGTTCGTCCCGATCTCCGGATTAAAGAACGTTGCTCGAAGCGGTCAGCTTAAAATAATTTCAAACAACATACACGCCCTCATAATCTTAGTGGATTCTCAAAAGGCCATGACGTCGTCAATTCAAACGATAAAAAACCTGCTGTCCTTCGGATTTGAGAACATTGAAGCATACATACCGCTGGGATTGAGTTTTGATTTTGCGGAGATACTTTCCCTGATTGGCATCTGCCGTAGACTGGGGCTTAGAACAACCGTGGGGCCAAGATTCTACGAGAAAGCTCCCACAGAAGAATTCCTGAAAAAACTTGCGAAGAGAGAAAACACTGAGGTGGGCCTGCACTACGGGGTAAAATACATGTACCACGCCCTTAAGGTTTTCTTTGACGACTATCCCGTGACCCTGCTAACGTCCCCATCTCCAGAGAGTTGCAAGACCCTCTACGTAAACCCCTACGGCAATATTTCCAAATGTCCCCACTCAAAGCTCAGTATTAATTACAAGCACATCTCAATCGAGCACCTCAGGAAGATGCTCTTTTCCCAATGCCCTCTGAGTCAAAACACCATTCAACTAACTCCCAAAGTTAAAGTTTCTTTTGTGACGCAGGAGGGAGTTGAGATAGCGCCCGACATTATGGAGCTCCTTGAACTGGTTTCCCAACTAAAGTCCTTCAGGGCCGCATGTAAGGCCATGGGTGTTTCTCCCTCAACGTACTGGGAAAGGATAAAGGAACTCGAGGACAAGCTCGGCGTGTCCCTTCTAATAACCGTGAGAGGAGGTAGAAAGAAGGGTGTAACAGTTTTGACGGGATTTGCACGAGGCATCTTGGAGGAGTACCGCAGGGTTAGGGAAAAGGTGCTACTCTCCCTATATACATAGGTAATATATCGTGTTCTAAATTTGGAGAAACAATGACTGTTAATGTTCTAATTCCCGAACACGACTTCCTTTTATCTGTTTTGTTTAATCTGAATTGAGGTGATAACAAATGGATTCCATGCTGTCGCCCGCAAGCGACAGGCTGACAGTCTATATAGACCCCTCAAAGTGCATGGGCTGTAGGTCTTGCGAAATGGCCTGTGCCATCGAGCATTCTATGAGCAAGAACCTGTTCGGGGCCATTCAAGAGAAGCCAACGCCAAAGCCAAGGCTGAAGGTCGTCGTCGCTGACTTCTTCAATGTCCCAATGAGATGCCAGCACTGTGAAGATGCCCCCTGTATGAAAGCATGTCCAACGGGAGCAATATCCAAGACAGAGGAAGGCTTTGTTGTTTTGAACCCGAACAAGTGCATTGGA
>JAMOPD010000416.1 GCA_027064745.1 Thermococcaceae archaeon | reverse complement strand
TTACTATTCTCTTGTCATCTCCCTTTATCATTACGATGGCCATTCCAGAGTGAGCACTCACCACTCTTATTCCCCCTGTATCAACGCCAATTTTTTCGAAGTAGGCTATATGAGCTTCACCTATCTCATCCTCACCTACAGTACCGAGAAACCCCGTCCTCAGTCCCATATGAGCCAGCCATGAGATTGTGTTGGCTGCTGCACCTCCCAGACCAAAGAAGGCATTTTTTGCCTGAATCTTCTCGTGAAATTCCGGAAATCTCTCCACAAGCATGATGATGTCATAGTTCAGATTCCCAATTCCAATCACATCCATCTCCATAGTCTCAGGTATAGCAAGCCCGACTTTAAATTTTTCTCTGTTTGATTGGTACTGTCAGGATAATTAACAGCCTACATACTGGATTTATTATCAAGCCCTCTCACAGTTATTTTGATTAAGGGAAAAGCTTAAATATCCATTTCTACCCAGTTCTGTATAAGAGGTGACCAAAAATGATGCTTATACTGGAAGTATATCAAAGAAGGTGTCCCACTAACCAAGATGGCATTGAATCCATATTCCATATAAGGAGGTGGTAAAGGATGATGCTCATACTGGAAGCATACTTCAAGAACTACCCTGCCAGAAGGAAGGTGGCAGAATTCCTCTTTGAAAATGGACTGAGTGTTAAGAAGGGTAAAATATACCTTAGGAATGTTGAACTACCCATAAGTGAGCTTTCTAGGGTTATAGGGGTTAATAGAAAGATAATCTACCACACAATTGATTACATCGAAAAAACATACCCCCTAAAGCTCATATTTGAGAGGCTCAACCCTCTGCCAAGCCTGATAGATGTTGCCCCAATAATGGGATGGGAGGTTTTAGAGCTTGAGCTTGAAAAAGAGCATTATACTCAAACTCTTTCAGATGTGTTAAACCTATTAGGGAAAAATGGAGTCCCAATTATGGAGTTTTTCAGCAGAAACCTCAGACAGGAGGAAAGCAAGGCATACATACTCATAGACGGAACTCTTCCTGGGGAGGTATTCGTCAAAATAAAAGATTTGCCAGGTTTTAAAAAACTGATACTACATACACCCGAGAAAGACAAGGAAAAATACGTATGTAAATATTGTGAGGTTAAATACTGCCCCAAAAGGGTTCTTATCGAGTAAATGGAAGCCTAACGTCAGCCGACAACCCTGAAGCCCTTTTCCCCTTTTGGTTCTTCCCATCTTACCTCAACTTTAGTAACTCTGGCCAAGAGAGGGCCCTGATATGCCCAACCAATTAAAGCTTCCACCCTTTCTCTTTCCCCTTCAATGACTGCTTCAACCTTTCCATTCGGTAAATTTCTTACCCATCCATTCACACCAAGCTTCCTAGCTTCACGTTGCATGCTCCACCTGAAGCCCACCCCTTGAACCCTTCCGTGAATTATGAGGTGTGCCCTTACTACCTCCATGCTTCCTCCCATTATACTTTTTGCAACATAATAAATTTAAGCTTATCCTTGAAGGGTCTACTGGTGGGGAAGATGATAATCGTATATACCACATTTCCAGACTGGAAGAGCGCTGAAGATACCATAAAAAAGCTCCTAGAGGAAAAACTAATTGCCTGCGCCAACTTGAGAGAGCATAAGGCTTTCTACTGGTGGGAGGGCAGGCTAGAGGAGGGCAATGAAGTTGGTGCTCTTCTGAAGACCAAAGTTGAGCTCTGGAAATCTGTTAGGGAGAGGCTCAAGGAACTCCATCCCTACAGGGTGCCGGCGATAATCAGGATTGATGTTGATAATGTAAATGCTGAATACCTAAACTGGCTTTTAGAGGTTCTCAGATGATGATAAGGAAAGTGAAAAATCAGATTAGGGTTGTCGGCTTTGATGACGGCACCTTTAGATTCAAGGGGAGAGGGAAGACGATCTTAATAGGGGTTGTCATGAAGGGCTCACAGGAGGTCGTCGGTGTTCTCTCAAGGTGGATTGCAGTCGATGGTTGGGATGCAACAGAAAATATGATAGATTCGATAATTACATCCAGATTTGAAGACTTGAGGGTCATAATGTTGAAGGGCATTACATATGCAGGATTCAACATAGTCGACGTGCAGCGGCTCAGTGAGGAAACTGGACTGCCCGTTATAGTGGTCATTCGAAAAAAACCCGACCTAAATGCAATGAGGGAAGCCCTGAAAAAGCATTTTCCAGACTGGCGTGAGAGGATTGAGCTGCTGGATAAAGCTGGTGAGATATTTGAGATGATTCCGGGGAAGCTTTACTATCAGTCCATCAACATACCCCCCAAGCAGGCGGTTGAGATAATAAACATTACCCAGAAATCATCTCTGATTCCCGAACCCCTGAGACTGGCACATATGATAGCATCAGCAGTAATGACCGGAGAGAGCAAGAGAGAATGAGAATTTTAAGCTAAAAAAGCCAAAACTGAAACCATGAAGACAGTGAGGAATCTTTTTAAGACCAAGATTAAAGATAGAAACAACCGATGATGGCAACAGGGTAGCTACCGAATCTTGATGTGGAAGCCGTTCCAGTCTGAGGTTGTCATTTCCTTCTCTCAATCGCATGGCACCAGGAGCACTGGTAGCTTTGAATCTCTGATAACTCTCTCTGCTGTGCTTCCGAGAAGCAGATCAGCTAAAACATTTCTGCCCTTCTTCCCCATTACGATCAAGGTTGCGTTCTTGGTTAGGGAAACTCCCAGAATGGCTTTAGATGCTAAGCCTATCATAATTTCCCTCTCTACTTCAAAAGGCAACATTTTGGAGTATTTATCAAGCGTGTCCTTCGCCTTTTTTATGTTCCCCTCAAGCTCATCCACTCTCCCGTAGTCTACAGAATGGAGGAGAATCCCGGACACAGGTAGTTCTTCAAATTTTTTAACCGTCTTTATGATGTTATCCGAGCATTTTGAGAAGTCAAGAGCTATGAGCGGTTTTTCGAATAACCTCGCAGGAGGTACTGAAAATCGTACTTCGCCGTCCATAATATCACACTTCACCAGAAGGACGGGTTTTTTTGTCGTTCTCGCAAGGTTTGAGGCTGTGCTCCCCAGAAACATCTGCCTCCATATATTCTCTCCCTTGGACGGGATAACCGTAAGATCAATATTCTTCTCTCTGGCAAGCTCTTCAATCTCCATTGATGGGATGCCAAGCTTGACGACAGGCTCAACATCTATGCCCTTCGCCCTGAGCTCTTCAGCAAGTTTCCTAACTTCCTCCTCATCTATCTTCGCCAACTCAATGGCTTGAATATCTGTGGCCGTGATATCAACCACATGGAGGAGGTATAATTTTTTAGCACCTTTCTCAAAGAGCTTCGGGATGCATTCCCTGAGAGCATAGAGAGACACTTCAGAAAAATCCGTTGGAAACAGAATTTTTTCAAACACCAAACTTCACCATTAATATATACGGCATTGGAGTATTTAGACCTTCCTGCTGTTAGGACAATACTGTTTAGACATGCTTCGTGATTTCTTCAAAAATCCATACTTCATCATAATTATTAGACCTTGCTTTATTGAATATGCATCCAGTGGTTTGATAATTTGCTGGCAGAATGATACTCTTTAAACATGCTTGTATTTCATACGCTTCGTAAAGAGCTTCGGGCTTGAGACAGCCGGTAATATCAGCTTCTTCTGAATTATACTCCTACCCTCAAGGAAATCATCAATGGTTTTCTTGAGGTCTTTAAAGTCTTTATCAAAGAACTTCAGAACTATGTCATACTCTCCCAAATACTCATCGATTTCAAATATTTTCTTGTTGTTTATCGCCTCTGTTATGAACTCCTCTATCTCCTCCTTCGGGACATCCTCTTTGAACTTTAGAATTACATCTGCAGAGGCTAATCCAAACTCCTCAAATATAAAAAGCGCCATGATTTGCACATATCCCTTTTCCTGAAGGCTCATTCTGTGCCTCCTTGCAGTAGGAACAGAAACTCCTGTTATCCTAGCAAGTTCGGTGTCAGGAAGTCTGCCATTTTCTCTGAGTGCAAGATAAATTTTAACGTCCAGATCGCTCAGTTCCCCTTTGCTCATTTCCTTCCAGAACGCAATATCCTCTTTGCTCCACTTCCAGCTTTTTCCTTCTTTGTTCACCAATGTATATCACCTTAATAAAAGATAGGAGAAAAGTTACCTTAAGTTTTTTGATTCTTGATAATTTTTGCAAGCTGCTTTGCCAGCTCATCCAAGAGTCTGATAAATTCTTCCTCATCATACATTAGGACGTCGATGTTTTCTTCTATCAACTCTTTGAGTTTTAAAATCTCGTCATTACTCTTTCCCTCATCTTCCATAATGTCAATTAAACGTGAAGCGGCGTCAAGCAGCCTCAACGGCCCATATAGCTTCGGCTCATCAACACAGCCTCTAGCACTGGTTATTAAAAATGCCAAAAGCTGGAAATGCTTATCCTTCAAAATGCTTTCCATACTCTTCAACGTGAACCACCTCTTTCAAAGGTCTCCTTCTCGGGGCTTTAGGCCAGAATTTTGGATAACCAAAGCTCAAAATCAAAACAGGGTCAACATGCTCTGGAATATTTAAAAGCTCTCTAATGGCTGTTTTGTTGAATGAAACCACTGGACATGAACCAATGCCAAGTGAATAGGCAAGGAGCATCATATTCTGTGCAGCCATTGAGATGTCCATTAAAGCTGTGTTCTCCCCGAGTCTTCCGCCTTTTTCGGCTCTCTTCTTGTTAATACAGAGCACAATTAAAGCCTGCGGATTGTCGAAAAGCCCTGGTGAAATTAGTTTAATCTTCTCAATGTTCTCCTTATCTGTGACTAAAATGAACTCCCATGCCTGAATGTTACTTCCACTCGGCGCCCAGATTCCTGCCTCAAGAATCTTCTTTAAATGCTCCAATGATATAGGTTCTTCCCGAAACCTCCTAACAGCCCTACGGCCTTTAATGGCAGTGATTAGCTCCAAAAACCTCCCTCCAAGCATTATTTAAGGAGTTTTTTCTGAATACCCCTGAGTCTTGGGTGCACATACTCCCCGTTCTTTATGATATACTTTCCATCTCCCCTTACTGTAGGAGCGAGGCATATGCCATCCGTATGGCTTTTTGCCGGCCCGAATTTTCCTTTAAAGCTCTCTGCCTGATTTCCTAAACCCCACTCGACAGCACCCCATACCCTTTCGTCCTCCAGTATGTTGCCCGTGAGCTTTGCTCCCGGATTGCAACCATAGGAGAGGTGAGCTATGTTAAACATGTTTGGATCATT
>JAMOPD010000415.1 GCA_027064745.1 Thermococcaceae archaeon | reverse complement strand
GGAGTAAGCAAATGAATTCATCAGTTCAATTACAGAATACCTTTAGTGCTCTCTAAACGCTCGCTCTCTTCCAAAGCCTTTCTTAAAGCGATGCCGAGTCCCTTAAATGCAGCCTCGACTATGTGGTGTGCATTTACTCCAGCCAGCTGCTTCACGTGAATTGTGGCATTGAGAGTCCTCGCTAAAGCCCAGAGAAACTCCCTAACCAGAGTAACCTCGAACCCTTCCTCCCTCTCCTTTATATCGAGCTCAAGGTTTAGGTATGGCCTCGAGATGTCCACGGCGACAAGGACTAATGCATCGTCCATCGGCATTATTGCGTTCCCAAAGCGCGCTATTTTCTTGCCTTTAATTTTCTCTCTGAGCTCTTCTCCAAGGACTATACCCAAGTCCTCCCATAGGTGATGCCTTAAGTCATAGCTCGCTTTAATGTTAACTTTCTCACGCATGTAAAAGAATAAAGCGGTAAGGAGGTGGTCGAATACTTTATCGCCGGTCTTTATCTCCCCTTCAGCACCAATTTCGACAATTATATCAACTTCCTTAGTCTTTCTTCTCATCTTCTTACCTCCAGAGCTTTTTTGTGGAGTTCTAACCCTTCAATCTCCGCCAAGCGAATTCCCAAATACCTTTCCTGCAAAAACTCCTCCTTGCTCACGTACGCTAAGCTTATTCTTTTCATGAAGTCCATAACTGTTAAAACCCCGTTGAACTTCGCAGCTCCACCGGTTGGCAGAACGTGGTTAATTCCAAGGAAATAATCAGCCGCTGGCACTGGTGTGTATTCGCCGAGATAAATCGCTCCAGCGTTTTCAATTAAATCCACGAGCTTCAGTGGTTCCTTCGTGATTATCTCCAAGTGCTCTGGAGCTATCTCGTTAGCTTTTTCGGCACATTCCTCTAAGCTCTCGCAGAGTATTACTTCTATGCCGTCCCTTTTGCAGTACTCCGCTAATTCCTTTGAAGTCGTCAAAAGCCAAGCCTTGCTATCTTTTCCGTGCTCCAGCTGGGAAAGCAAATCGTATAAAACATACTCCTTATCTGCTGTCTCATCGGCTATAACAGCTATCTCTGATGGTCCAGCTAAGCTGTCAATTCCTACAACACCAAAGACCTGCCTCTTTGCTTCGTTCACGAACTTGTTCCCGGGGCCAAAGATTTTGTCTACTTTCTTCATTCCAATGCCGTAAGCCATCGCTCCAATCGCTTGGATTCCACCGAGCTTGTAGACCTCTTTGATGCCAAGAAGCTTTGCAACGTAGAGGATGTACGGATTGACTTTGCCGTTTTTAGGTGGTGTTGTAACTGCTATCTCCTTAACACCAGCTATCTTCGCTGGAACTCCAACCATCATGAGCGTCGAAGGCAGAGGCTTTCCTCCGGGGACGTAAATACCGATCCTCCTTATCGGCTTGTAGATTATACCATAAAGCGAAGCGTTCTTTATGTAGAGCTTATCGCTCTCAAACTGTTTTTCGTGGTAAGAGCGGATTCTTTCTATTGTGCGCTTGATTATTTTCTTATCCTTCTCTGGAATCTGCCTCTCCGCTTCTTCAAATTCCTTCTCACTAACAAGAAATTCCCCATCATAGCTGTCAAACTTCCTTGAGTATTCCTTTACAGCTTCAATACCTCTTTCCCTTATGTCTTTCAAAATTTGAGCCACATAGCTTTCTAACTCAAGATTCATCTTTGACAACCTCCTTAATTTTTAAAACAAGCTCGTTAATCTCCTTAAACTTAGTCTTTTGGGAGATTCTGTTCACCAAAAGCAGAGCGGAAACATCCATAATCTTCTCCACCTCAACTAAGCCGTTAGCCCTCAACGTGTTTCCTGTCTCGACGATGTCAACGATGGCATCTGCAATCCCAATTTTTGGAGCAAGCTCGATGCTTCCGTGAAGCTTTATCACTTCAACCTCGACTCCTCTCTTTTCAAAGAACTTCTTTGCAAGGTTTGGGTATTTGGTGGCTATCCTAAAACCATCCATCTCTTCAACGCTGACTGCATTTTCTTTGGGCATCGCCAAGCTTAGGCGGCACTTCCCAAAAGGCAGTTCAAGAGGAACGAGGACGTCACTTTTCCTTTCCTCAACAACATCGCTTCCAGCTATGCCAACATCAATACCGTATTCAACATAAACCGGAACATCAAAAGCCCTTGCAAGGAGAAGCTCATACCTGCCGTTTTTTACCATTAATTCTCTGTTCTCTGGCGGCTTAAGCTCAATCCCAGCTTTTCGTAGGATTTCAAGTGAACCCTTGAATAAGCGTCCTTTCGGAAGAACAAACCTCATTCTCCCACCTCCACCGGAATGCCAAGCTTTACGAGTTCTCTTGCAAGTTTGTATGCTTCTTTCAGCTCTCCACCGATTCTCTTTCTGCTCTTCTCTATCCCCCCATTAAAGACTCTTGAAAGTGCATTTAAGTCAAAGGCGAATCCAAAAGCGCTGACTCCCTTGAATGTATATTCCCCACCACCACCGAGTGGTTTCCCGATTTTGGGAGAATAGACTTCAAAGATTACATCACTGTAGTAGGGTAGAGGCCTTATTGTGCCGAAGTCTATGAAGACCCTCTCATCATCAACTGCATCGATAATTTTATTGAGCTTTTCGTATTCACAGCTCTTTCCTCTGAAATTGAACAGCTGCCAGAGCTCTTCTTTCTTCTCCTCAGTTATGGGTAGTCCCTCGATGATTTCGAAGTTTCTTCTCGTTAATGCCTTGAAAATTTCTGCTTTGAATTCTTCAATTCCTTCAATTGCCCTCTCCCAGACTTTCAAGCTGCCGACATCGATGTAGAAGTCCTCGATGCCAAGTGCTTCGAGGGAAGTTATGACAGTTAAAAGAACCTCGACTTGCATTTTAATGTCTTCTCCGCCGATGAACTCGACCCCAGCCTGCCACTCTCCTCTAATCCCCCCATTCAGCACTTCACTGATGTAGTAGAGCTTAAGCTTCCGCGGCTCCTTGAGGTTTGCAAGTATCTGGGATGTTAGGTCGGGCTTTATTACATAGAACTCATTGTTATAGGCAAATTTTGTTCCTTTTCTAAGCTGTTCGCTGAACTCTTCTATTGCTGGCAAAAACACTTCTCTATATCCCCAGAGCTCAAATGTTCGCCTCAAAGACTTTGTAATATCTGCTAATCTCTCTGATTCCGAAAATAAATCCTTCTTCAAAATAATCCCCCCTATCGAGGAAAATATCCTCTGAATTGCAAGAACTCAGATTGAATACATTAGAACAGTCAATGATGATGGTAATAGCTCACCAGAATAAGGGATACATTCATACAAGGGCTTACATCTTTCAATTTTCCTGTGGCATTTTCCCATTTCATGTCAACTCCCCCCACTTGAAAGGAAAAAATGTGCGTAAGGGTATTTAAAGCTATCCGAAGACTTTTTGTCTAAATATCATGTGAGGTAATTTTCATTGTCTCTGATCCCAGTTTGCTACTTTAAACTTACTATGGATGATACATAATGACTAATTTATATTTTAACGAGACTGTCAGGATAACCTGTGAGAGCGCCTGGCGGGCTATTCAACTTATCCTCAGTATCATTTTTAGCACCACAAACTCTCTATAACCCATAGGAATAAGCTTTAAGTTTTGGGAAAGTTATTACGTAGGTGTCTTTACCAAGCTTGGTGAGTCTTTAAATGGCAAAATGGAGTAGTTTTGAACCATAACATCTGCTTTTGAAGGCTGGATCGACCATAAAGAACTTCGGAAGACCTGTTTTTCATTCTTGATTTCATCTAGTATCCACCAGACATCCTTTTCTTCAAGGTTATAGAGTAAAGCAGCTGTACCTAAAATCCTGTTATGGAGTATGTAGAGAATTCTTTTTCGAGGCGAAACTGCAAAAAAAGTTCATAGACCTTCTCAAACCCTTCAAAGTCTTCGGTTGAGGGTTTGTTCTTCACCCATTCGAGGGCAGGATACGTGCCCCCTGTTCTTTGATAGACACGGAAGACAAATCGGATGAGCTCTTCTCTGAGCTTCGAAGGATTCTCAGCCTTGAGGACTCATATTTTTATCTCAAAAGAGTTTGGTGCTGATGGATGAACTTGAAGCACTGGCATTGACGGTTGAAAAAGGCGAGATGAAGTTTTTTTACCTCGAAATGGCGAGCAAAGCAAAGGAGGAGCGGGCAAGAAGAATGTTCCTGTTTCTTGCCGGAGAAGATGCAGAGCACTGGGGGCAGTTCGAGGAAACGTTCCTTGAGCGCGCTGCTGAGGAGTGCAAGTTGCCTGCCCTCAGCGAGGAATTTCTCAAGAGTGAGGTCAAGACGGTTGAACTTGGCATGGAACAGGAAAAGCTCACGTGGGGGTTTTATGAGAAAGCTGCCCAGGAGTCTGGAGACGAAGAAATAAAAAGAGTTTTTCGTGAGCTTGCTGAAATAGGATTATGAACTTTTGAGAGCACAGTATGATTCCATTATAAAACTGGGATATGGATTACCAAGACTTCAGTCTAGAGATCGATTGAATTCTGCTCCCCTCTTAAAACTTTCATGTTTATAGAGAAAACTTTATTACTCCGAAAACGGAACATAATGTGGTGATTCAAGTGCTTGGATTAAACCCAATTTCTATAAACAAGGAAAAACTATCAGAAAAGGAAATTGCTCAGGCGCTTCGCTGGGCTGTTATGGCTGAACTTGATGCTATAAACTTCTATGAGCAGTTTGCCCTTCTCATAGATGATGAAGCTGTTAGGCACACCTTCCTTGACGTTGCCAACGAAGAGAAGGAGCATGTAGGTGAGTTTCTAGCCCTGCTCATCAAATTTGATCCCGAGTTGAAAGAGTGGATGAAGAAGGGCTTCAAGGAGGTTGAGGAAGAAATGGGAATTAAAGTTGAGCTTTAATCCTTTGTCGTTTCCCTTTATTCCAAAATCTAAGGTTCTTTAAATTTTCCAAACTTTTCTTCTATTGCTTTTGCCACTCTAGCACCAGCGTTTTTAGCTTTGCTCCATCTCCGACAAAAGCAATCCAAGTTCATTATACACCTCTCTCCTCAGGGTCTTTACAATATCTGTCAGTATCTTTCTCTGGACGTTTATTGCGAGCATCCTGCAGCGAGCGAGTAAGAGAACACCTGAACCTTTTTCCTTTCTATAGTAAGTCCACGTCTACTATGGTGGGTCGGTTTTTGGGCCTTTCTTTGGACCATTTTTAATGTCTTTTCTTTTTAAAAATCTAGGAACGCCACACATATCACTTCTTTTCAAATTTTCCGACTATGTTA
>JAMOPD010000414.1 GCA_027064745.1 Thermococcaceae archaeon | reverse complement strand
ACGCCGAGGCAGTTTGGACCGACTACCCTTATCCCCCACTTCTTGGCGCGCTTAACGAGCTCCTCCTCCAGCTCGGCCCTTCCAGCCTCCTTGAACCCGGCCGAAATAACGACGGCACCTTTGACACCCTTCTCACCGCACTCATCTATCACATCAGGCACGAACTTGGCCGGAACCGCTATGACCGCCACGTCAACTTCATCGGGGACTTCCTTTATGCTCCTGTAAACCGGGAACTTCTTCCCGTTGACCTCGACCTCACCGCCCTTGACGTTGACGGCGTAGACATTCCCATCGAATTTGAGCGTCATAGAGCGCATTATCGAGTTTCCTATCTTTCCGGGGACGTTTGACGCCCCGATGACCGCGACGCTCTTCGGATAAAACAGGAAATCGAGCCTTGGTGCCTCCATCTTGTCCACCTCCGAAGGTTTTTCGGGAGCCCATATTTAAGCCTTCCTCCACAGATGGGTACATCCGGGAGCTGGATATTTTGTCCAGCTACGGCCCTAATGAACCATGGCCTTTACATATATAAAGCTACCGGGGAAAGCAAAAGGGTTATATGCCATAACGTTAAAAGAAGCATTAGAACGTTTAAATTGGTGAGGGCAATGGCAAAGGTGAAGGTGATCACTGACCCGGAGGTCATAAAATTAATGCTTGAAGACACGAGGAGGAAGATACTCAGCCTTCTCAGGAACCGCGAGATGACGATATCCCAGCTCAGCGAAATCCTTGGAAAGACACCCCAGACGATATACCACCACATCGAGAAGCTCAAGGAGGCCGGCCTGGTCGAGGTCAAGAGGACTGAGATGAAGGGGAACCTGGTCGAGAAGTACTACGGCAGGACGGCCGACGCGTTCTACATAAACCTCTACCTCGGGGACGAGGAGCTCCGCTACTTCGCCCGCTCACGGCTGAAGACGAAGCTGGAGATATTCCACGCATTGGGATACGAATTCGACGATGAAGAGCTCCTCAACATAATGGACGAACTCCTTAAAAAGGAGCACGAGTACAAGACCGAGATATCCAAGGAGATCGAGGAGCACGAGGATGACCTCAAGGAGTTCTCGAACGAGGACATAATCCACGCCATAGAGTGGCTCGCGATGGCGAGGATGGGAAGGGACGATGAGGTAATGAAGCTCCTCAAGAGACTCGGGGAAATACTGAAGAAATGAAAGCGGTGGAAGGTATGGGAGAAGGAATAAGGCTTCTGGTGCTTGACGTTTTGAAACCCCACCAGCCGATAGTTACCGAGCTGGCCCTCGGGCTGAGCGAGCTCGAGGGGGTTGAGGGAGTCAACATAACCCTCGTTGAAATCGACAAGGAGACGGAAAACGTTAAAATTACCATGGTGGGCGACAACCTCGACTACGACGAAATCGTCAGGACGATCGAGGAGTTCGGCGGCGTTGTCCACAGCATCGACATGGTGGCCGCTGGAAAGAGGATCGTCGAAGAGGGAGAGACTCCCCAGGACAAGCTGGAGGAGTAAAGGGTGAAAGAGGTCATTATAATAACAGACCCCGAAGTGGTTAAGCTACTCTCCGACCCCACTAGGTTTAAGATCCTCCAGTTTCTCAGAGCTAGGCCCATGACCATCAACGAGCTCAGCGACGCCACATCAAAGGACAGGACGACGATATACAGGCACGTGAAGGCCCTGGAGAAAGCAGGATTGATTGAAGAAATAGAGAACAGAGGCAACGAGAAGGTCTACGCGCGCGCGGCGAGGCTGTTTCTGGTAAAGGCCGACCCTCACGAAAGCATAGAGGAGTTCAGAGAGGCGTACATCCAGATAGAGGCTGAGAAGCTCGTCAACGTTCTTGAAAAGGCCGGTTTCAAGGTGAAAGACAGGAAAAAACTCCTGGAGCTGGCCAGTGAAGTCATGAACGCAATAGAGGTTAACTCACAGCCAGTCATAAAGAGGCTCTCAGAATCCGGAATCGACCTGAGTGAGATAGAACTGTTCCACCTGCTTAACATGCTGGTCTTCCTTCAGAGCTGCGAGCTGTGTGAAAAAGCTAAAGAGGTAAAGAAGCTCGTGGAATTTTGAGACGACCAAGGTTCAGTTCTATTGTCCGCCATTTCCCCAGGCACTATTTTACGACGGTTGATTAGCTTCTTTCCTCGCGAATCCTGGCCGTAAGAATTCAAAAATCCCAGTGAGAAGCCAGGCCGTGAAAAACATCGCCACCTCCTTCGGGACACCGCAAATATCCCCTTCAAGGAGCAGGTATTCCGCCGCAATGATAACAAGGAAAGTCGCATACAGGAAGACGTTCTGGAGTAAATAGACTTTCCCAAGTCTTCCGTTCCAGAACTCCCAGGCACGTGGAGAAACGGCACCCACAACCCAGAGAAGGGCCAGAACGAGTATCGTCTCGGGAGATACGCCCCTGACCGCGAGTATTGCGAGAGCAAAGATAGCAACCGGAACCGACATCGCAAACCGAACCACTTTTCCAGGCACCGCTATCACCACCCCCAACTTTGCGAGGTTTGGAGTATTATAAAAATTTAAGGGGGGTCACCCCCTCTTCACATACACCCATGACTGCCCATGAGTATTCACAAACTCGTGGGCGGCATCCGAGATTTTAGCTGCGGCAGCTGTTGCAGATAATGAAACCTCTGGAAGAATTATTGAAACGTATTTTGTGTTAGGCAGGAGATAATATTTGCGACCCGATTTGTTGTATAGATACGTCTCAAAGTTGGAGGCAAGTGTAATTCCAGGCACTACAACGTTAGGGTAATAGTAATTGCTTTTAGTGACTATCCAAAAATACTGGTAATCTGTAGATTCCCAGTAGTCGTCCAAGTTAAATCCTTGAAACATTATACCACCTGCTGTAGACCATATAGCCATAGCTATTGGCAGTGAAAGAGGTAATGCTGGAATTCCGAGTATCCAAGCTACTATGCTGACATCCCTGTAATTGTTACTAAATTCTAAGTACGTCTGCCTAGCATACTTTCCAGAATAATAAACGTTTATTGTATCCTGCTCCCCATACTTAATAGTCCACCGGACAATTTTGATTGTGAAATATTTGATAGTGACTTTAATCTTCACATAATTTTGTTCTGGAGAGTATAGGCCCAGTGGTGCAACTGTGAATTCCTTAACCATAGCATCATCACGAAGTGCATTCAAATCGTAAAGTTTTTGTTGAGTACTGGTCAAAATATCTAGATACCTCGCCTCGGCGGGGTTTTCTTGTAGGAATGTGCTGAACAGTTCTTCAACACTATCTTCGTTTAGTGGGGGAAGATATTGTCTATTGTGGTTGTACCAGTCCAGAAAATCCTTGTTAATTTGGTTCTGAGAAAAATCCATTAAATAATTAAATAATATGCCCTTTGAACCTGGGTAGTTATGGGGTTATAGTGTGGAGTCTCTGTGGAAAGGGCTGCCGCGCTCCCAGCCGTCACTCCGACCATCAGCAGTCCCAGCAGGGCCGCTAAGAGGGGTTTCCACTTCATGATGTTCACCCTTAATTTTTCTGTGCTACTAAATGGGGGGCGGTAAAACAAAACAGGTGATAAAGCCGGCCAATAGGCTGAAAACCCGAATTAGATAGGGAGCTTTCTTGGGAGAAGACCTCGTAATGATGATTCCTAAATAATAGTAGGAAATAACGAGAGAAAATACAAGAATGCTTTGTTCGAGTATAACCCTTGCTGGAAAAAACTCAGGGATAAGCATATTAAGCAACCTCAAAGCGAATACAATTACACCATAAAGCGCAGCGGGTCTAAAGTACTCCACAGAGGCTTCTGTTAAAGTTACATAAGATCGCAATATCATTTTTAAAAGGCCTAATGGGACAATCAAAAACGCCATTCCTCTAATCGTATACCCTATGCTTGAAATCAAAAACAAGAACAGTGCCCCGATTAACCCCGATGCAGAGCCCCACACTGTAAACGAGAATATCTGGGGGAGGTAGAACATCCAGGAATAAAGTAAGATCTTCAGAAAGGTTTTACCTACTCCTCGCATTTAATCACTTTCTACTATTTTATCGAGTCTGTAAAGTACTAACAATGTGAGGGGCAGCAAAAACCATCCGACAATGGGTTTTATGAAGATGCCCAGCAAGGCGGGGATGTAAGCAAAGATTATTCCAATAAATAACAGTCCCACCAGGAATAGCATGCTCTTGTCACCCTCTTTTTTTACGGCGAGGGAAATGTTCCCAGTTTTTAGTTTTTCATACACAAGAGACAAGAGGAGTATCATTGAGACAACAATAACGGGAATAACTACAGCATAAATAACACCCTCCGCAACCCCTGAAATACTCCACCTGCCCCATGTGGCTTCAATCAGCCCCATTAGGGCAATAAAAGAATAAAAGTGGAAAAACCTCGGGAATTTCACCGCTTTCATCCTCACACTCCCATCCCCTGCTCTTCATGATTACGCATGTCAAACAAATTCTGGCTCCAGTTGGAGGGAGAGTTAAAGAGGGATCAAATGGACTCCTCCGCCTACCCTCCTGTTAATTTCCTGACGAGAATTACCAAGATCAGCTCGATGATGAGGCCTAAGAGCGAAAAATACTCTGTCTGGAGGGGGATGATGAAGGCGAGGCCCAGCCACAGGAGTGTGAAGGCTCCTATCGTTACCAGTTCCTCTTGTGAAGCACTGCCGTCGAAATATGCTCCAAGTGCTGTCGTTAGAATCAAGCCGCCCGTCCAAATCCAGAACCAGGGGCGTGTAACCTCCCTTGGCACGTTGAAGATGAAGGCTAGGGTCAAAATGAAGAGGAAGTAAAGGGAAAGCAGTACAAAGCTCCACTGCTTCATGATATCACCTCAAAGTGGGATGGGTATGAGAATCCAGAATGTAGCTATTGCCAAAATGGATGTGGTGACGTATGCAATCAATTTTCTTTCCTTTAGGGTTCCGGAGTAGTATCTGAGTAGTCCGATAACGAGAAGAATAAATCCCACGAGCAATAACAGTTGCTCCAGAAGAGATCTTAGAGCCACCTCCGAGGGAAGAGTCAACCGGAGTACTGCACTGCTGAGTCCTGCGATGGCGAGAGGGGTTGAGTAAAGTGTGTAGAGCTTGAGAGAAGGTACTTTCTTTAAGATTAACATTAAGCTCCCAAGAAGAATTAAAGATTGTAGGGTAAACCTTAGCCCATTGATTAGAAGGGGTAACCATATAAGGCTTTCTGGGGCGCTAAAGATTACAACTAGATAGTAAAATCCAACCAACTGGTAAGAGAATACTATCTCGCCTA
>JAMOPD010000413.1 GCA_027064745.1 Thermococcaceae archaeon | reverse complement strand
ATAATGGACAACGGCGGGCAGTACGTCCACAGGATTTGGAGAACGCTCCGCTATCTGGGAGTTGAAGCGAAGATAATCCCCAACACCACCCCGCTCGAGGAGATAAAGGCGATGAAGCCAAAGGGAATAATCTTTTCGGGCGGCCCTGACATCGAGAAGACCGGTAACTGTGAGGCTATTCTGGAGCACTACGACGAGTTCAACGTCCCGATCCTCGGCATCTGCCTCGGACACCAGCTTATAGCGAAGCACTTCGGCGGAAAGGTCGGCAGGGGCGAGAAGGCCGAATACAGCCTCGTTGAGATTGAAATAATCGAAGAGAACGACCTCTTCGCCGGCTTCCCGAAGAGGCTGAGGGTCTGGGAGAGCCACATGGACGAGGTTAAGGAGCTCCCACCGGACTTTAGACTGCTCGCAAGGAGCGAGACATGCCCAGTAGAGGCTATGAAGCACGAAAGTCTGCCAATCTACGGCGTCCAGTTCCATCCCGAGGTGGCGCACACCGAGCGCGGGGCCGAGGTTTACAGGAACTTCGCGAGGCTCTGCGGGGAGCTCTAGCCCGGTGCCCCTATCAAAAATTTTTTAAAGTTTAAATTATTACTAATATAGGTGATATTTTGGGCCATACGCTGTATTATAAATATGCATGCGAGAGATGGGGAGAGCTGAAGAGATTCCTCCAAGAGATTTCCAGAGGCATAGGCCTCGATATATCCGAAGGGGACGAACTTGTTGTCATCCACTCTCCATATCCGACAGTAGAACCCCTGCTAATACGAAAAAGCGGAGAAGAGTTCGTAAAAACGAATAAAATCGAACCATACCATTCAATATACAAGCTGATAATCTACTCACTCGCCTTTTTCGGTTCACTGGAAGTCTGGGAGGACTGAAACTCGAGGTAAACCTCGAGTATCCTCAAAGGAACGGCCCCCCTCAATTTCCTGTCCTCAAGTAGAAGTTTTACGACCCTACCAGGCTCTGCGTCCGGAACTTTTTCCACCCAGTAATAACCCGGCTTGATGTTTGCGGCTATATCGTCGTGGACAAAGACCTTTACAAGGTCATTCTTGACCTCTTCAATGATGCCGTACGTGTAGTCCCTTCCGTATCTCTGCTTGAAGTACCATCTGAAGAGCAAGACTACAACCAGCACCAAAACCACGTAAACCATGTAGTATTCTATCCGGACCATGCTTCTTCTTAGAATCTCATAACCGAGGAAGGATGCAAATGAGACTACCGAAATCCCGTAATAAAAAAATCTGTAGGGCTCAGGGTCCAAAAGGAAATGTCCATACCGAACTAAGGTGTACCTTTCTGCCCCCAGCTCAAGGATAAAAGCTAACGCCAGGAAGATGGGATGAAGGTTTAGAATGACAAGGAATAGGGACACGATCAGATAAACCAAGAAAACAACCTGAAGTCGAAGGCTGAGGAATTCATTAACCGTTAACTCCTTTTTTACGAACCGCCTTAAAAAGGAGAATTCCGGAGGCCGGTCGGATTTGTGAGGGATTATCAGCTCTCGAAGTTTAGCCGGCAACGTTTCAACTGCACTGCCCACATTATAAAGAAAATCCAAAAAGTCCATGATTTCACCCCCAAAGCAGGTCTCCAACCACCAGTCTCCTAACGAATACCATCTCCGCTGTTCTCCAGTCCAGATAGAAGTTTTCATCGATTATCTGAGAGTCAACCCCGC
>JAMOPD010000412.1 GCA_027064745.1 Thermococcaceae archaeon | reverse complement strand
AAGTAAAAAAACTCATAAAGGAAACCCGCATTTCAGCTCAGAAAACTCCTCCGAGGTATGCGAAGTAGCCGAGGAACACGAGAGCAAGGATGTACATGAGCGGATGTACCTCCTTCCATCTGCCGCTGGCGGCTTTGATTATCGTGTAGCTTATAAATCCCATCCCTATTCCGTCTGCGATTGAATATGTGTAGGGTATCGTTATCAAGACGAGGAATGCTGGAATGGCCTCTGTGGCATCCGTAAAATCAACTTCCTTAATGGCACTGAGCATGTAGTAACCTACTATGACAAGCGCTGGAGCAGTTGCAAATGAGGGAATTGCCCCCGCTAGAGGAGCTATGAAGAGTCCGATGGCAAGGAAAAGGAAGCCCGTGACTAAGGCTGTCATTCCTGTCCTTCCTCCCTCCTCAATTCCAGCAGCACTCTCAATGTATGTTGTTACCGTCGATGTTCCAAGAACAGCACCGAGGGTTGTTCCGATAGCATCTGTGAGAAGGATTTTTTCAGCATCCGGGATTTTACCTTCTTTTGTCAGGAAACCAGCTTTTGCGCTTAGCCCTGTCACTGTTCCGAGGGTGTCGAAGAAGTCGACCATGAAGAAAGCAAAGACGACACCAACAGCTCCGGCGTTGAGGAGGCCTCTAAGATCCATTTTCATGAATGTGTAGCTTATATTGGGGATAGAGAATAGGTGGCTTGGCCATGGGGCGGCTCCTGTAATCCAACCAATGATGCTTGTTGTTATAATTGAAATCAGAAGGGCACCTTTTATGCGTCTTGAGATTAGAACTGCGGCAAGTAAGAGTCCGAAGAAAAAGAGGATTACCTGTTTGGTGGCAAGTGCGGGAGCATTTAAGCCTGTAAGCTGTAGCACCCCTTTCTCAACAACAGCTGAGAGCAATCCAACATCATTGAGTCCAATGAGGGTTAAAAACAGACCAATTCCGGCACCGACAGCATATTTCTGACTCAGCGGAATGGTGTGGATGATAGCACTTCTAACCCTCGTGATACTCAGTATGATGAAGATTATACCCTCGACGAAGACGGCAGCTAAAGCTACCCTCCAGTTGTAACCCATTCCTAAGACAACGCTGTAGGTGAAGTATGCATTGAGCCCCATTCCTGGAGCCAGAGCGAAGGGCTTTTTGGCATAGAGCCCCATTATTATGGTAGTTATCCCTGCCGCGAGGGCTGTAACGGCGACAAGGGAGTCAAAAGCCTCTTTTCCCATAGCATTGCTTAGGATTGCTGGGTTGACAAAGAGGATGTATGCCATCGTCATGAAGGTCGTTACCCCTGCTAAAATCTCTGTTCTCATATCAGTACGATACTTATCAAACTCAAAATAGCTCTCAAACCATCCCATGACCGCACCTCCTGATTAACTCAAAAATGATGAAATTGTAAGTTCTTTTAAAGCTTTTTAAACATTTAAATGTTCAAACAGATGATTTCTGACTATTGTTACGTGCCTTCATACCCCCTATCAGAGGATACTGTCAGGATAACCCATGATCTGATGATAAACCCGGTATAACTGTTAAGCGAGCTATTCAACTTATCCTGACAGTATTGATTTATGCATACTGTTAGATAACTGTAAGAGCACCTAGCGGGCTGTCTAACTCCTGACAGTATCGATACTCATGCCGATGGACATTTAAACACCTTCCAACTATAAAGTGTGGTGGTTCCATGCATGAGATTCCAATGAGCGAGATATTAGGAGAATTGCGAGAGCTTAGCGCTAGAAGAGTGCTCATTCAGACTCCTGAAGGATTGAAGAGAGAAGCACAGGAATTGGCGGATTTTCTTGAGAAGAACGGCATTGAAGTTATAATAAGTGGCGATATAAACTATGGTGCCTGTGATCCAGCAGATAGAGAGGCTAAAATGCTCGGATGTGATGCCTTGATACATCTCGGCCACTCCTACATGCGTCTTCACCTTGAGGTACCCACAATTTTCGTGCCGGCTTTTGCAAGGATAGATGTAATCCCTGCCATTGAAAAAAATCTCAGCGAAGTAAGAAAGCTAGGACAGAAAATAGGCCTCGTAACTACAGTCCAGCACATACACCAGCTTGAGAGGGTAAAAAGCTTCCTTCAAGAGCAAGGATTTACTGTGCTAATCGGTGAAGGCGATGGCAGGATTTCATTTAGAGGGCAGGTTTTAGGATGCAATTTCACCACAGCAAGGGTAGATGCAGATGGGATTCTCTTCATCGGTGCCGGCTATTTTCATCCCATAGGAGTGGCAATATCAACCAGAAAGCCAACTCTGGCGATTAACCCTTATTCTGGAGATGCAATATGGATGAACGAAGAAGCTGAGAGAATGATACGAAAGAGATGGGCCCAGATAGCCAAAGCCTACGACGCCAGAAAATTTGGAGTTGTGATAAGTACAAAGAAAGGCCAACTGAGGATTGCAGAGGCCAGGAAGATAATGAAACTCCTGAAGGAGCACGATCGTAAAGCCATGCTTATTGCTATGAATTACATCAACTATCCAGCCTTGGAAGGCTTTGATTTCGATGCATATGTTGTGGTTGCATGCCCAAGGGTTCCGATAGATGACTATGAAAACTGGAGGAAACCTGTTTTAACACCTCCGGAGGTTGAACTCCTCTTAGGCCTGAGAGAGGAGTACAAATTTGATGAGATTTTAGGAGGGAAAGGAGAAAAAGCTAAAGCTGAACTAAAAGCTTATAGCATCATCATTCAATCCTAAATCATGAACTATGTGGAAGTTTTGGCATGGATTCTCATAATCACTGCATATTACACCTTCCTTAAAACCGGTATAGAGGTCTTTACATATAAGCACATCAATAGGCTCCTACTCTTTGCAGCTGCCTCGATCAACACGATAATCTCCCTGAAAGTGAGTATGATACTGGGCTTCCTCTTCCTCATAGGAATTCTCCTGATATTAAAACTCCGACCTAGCGAGCTTATAACTGTTGCATTGACAGCAGAGATGGGCTTTCTGGTAGGACTGATAGTTGTCATGTTTGTTTTCACAACCGTCGGAACAATGTATCACATCAAAGGCTTTGAGTTTAACATGACTCTCAAAGAGATACTAAAACAGGCGAGGGGTGGGAGATGAAAAAGAGGCATCTTGCTATCACTCTTTCAAAACTCAGAGGTTTTCAAAATCCCAAGGTGGAGCTTGAACAGTATAAAACGCCTGGAAATGTGGCAGCGGAGCTACTGTGGTTAGCTTATTCACTCGGCGATATAAAAGATAAAATAGTTGCTGATTTGGGAGCAGGAACTGGGGTCTTGGCCATTGGTGCGTGCCTTCTGGGAGCAAGAAAGGTTTGTGCAGTTGAGATAGACAGGGAAGCAACTGAAATTATCAGAGAAAACATCAAGACACTTCAGGTTGAGGAGTGCATTGAAATCATAAACTCCAGCATTTTGGAATTTGACAGGCCTGTAGAGACGGTCATCATGAACCCTCCATTTGGTTCTCAAAATCCTCACGCAGACAGATCTTTCCTCATCAAAGCCTTTAAGATCAGTGATGTTATTTATTCAATCCATCTGGCAAAATCTGAGGTTAGGCAATTTATAGAGGCATTCTCCAGAGACCAAGGTTTCAAAATTACTCACAGGATTTCGGTAGAGTTTGAAATTCCATCCCAATTCTTTTTTCACAAGAAGAGGCTTGAGAGAATTCTGGTAGATATATACCGTTTTGAGGCATCAAAACAAAAACGAAAGGGATATATGTTTGAATTTCGATAAAATATTGGCAATGGCAATGATGTTTGATAATAGTGTATATACAAAAAAAGAGATTAGAGAGATGATAAATTCTTGGGAGATTATGACGGCTGTTAAGATTGCTCTGGAAGATGATCGTGTAGTTCTAATTCTATTGGATCTATTAAAGGACAAGGATAAAGTTACAAAAACCCGGTCCCTTCTTGCATTAAATGAAATTCTAAAAAGAGCCAATGAAAAAACTAGGGTTACCATAATAAAATACGGATTGGATGAAATAATAACAATCCTGAAGGATAAAGACGAGGATATCTCATTGAAAGCTGCCCGAGTGTTAGGCCAATTAATAGAAAAGTTTCCATTACGAGAGAGAGAATTATCAAAAATTTTAGATGCTATAGTACCTTTAATAAAAAAATCTCATCATGAACTCACACTTTTAGAGATAACTGAGCTAATAGAAAATGTAAAAATACTTCATCCTTCTCGAAATCTCCGCTCACGTATTATGGGCTTTATATCCTCAAAAAATCCAAGAATAAAAGCTATGGGGCTAAGGCTCCTTCTCAATCTTTTCATATATGCAGGTGATACCAAGTCGTTGAAATTCCTTTTAAGTGAAGCATCAGACCTACTTTCAAGTGAGAGTGACGATGTTCCATTAGTGGAATTCTGCTTAAACACAATACAAGATGCTTTTAAACTGCCGTTAAATGAGGACATTATAGATGAAGTATCAAAGGTACTAACCAAGATCAAGAACCTATCCACACAGAGTAAAGATTTTGCAATACGCATGAAAGCTCGAGAAACTCTTGAGATAATTGAAAAGGTAATATATGAATATTACAGATTAAATCCAGAAGCCGCAAAGAGGAAAATATCAAAGTTACTTTTGGATGGTTTTATCTATGAAGCAATAGATCTTGCCATTGCTGTGAGAGATAAATACATCCTTGAATGGCTTCATGAAAGAATCCACACTAGACCAGAGCTCAGTTCTAGGTTCATTCCAAGTATCCCAATTTTACCATCTTCCCAAAAACAGGGGCAGAAACAGAAGATTATGTTGCCGTCTCTTAATGAACTGAGGTCTCCTAAAAGAACCCCAGAGGTAACACTGGAATCCGCTAAATCTCTCTCCAAAATTATTGAAGAGGAGAATATCCAGGCACTGCTGAATCTTCTTAAATCAGACCCCGGAATAATTGACGAGATTTCTAAGATGCTAAAAAGTGAAAAGCCCGAAGAGAGAATGGACATCTTATGGGCCTTATACGAAGTTTCATCTAATCTTAACCGTGCTGAACTCACTGTGATATTTCCATTAATACCAGACTTATTTGATATCCTCATTTCAGGAAACCCATGGGCAAAAAGCAGAGCAGCCAAAATTCTTGCAATACTCGCATCACGAGCCGGCTATGATGAGATAGTAACAAAAAGCCTGGAATTACTGAATTCAAATCCCATTCCAGCTCTTGAATTTTTCAGCTATTATTTCACATATGTCTGGGATGAAAAAAGAGCAATACCCGTGTT
>JAMOPD010000411.1 GCA_027064745.1 Thermococcaceae archaeon | reverse complement strand
CATGCGAGTTTCCTCACCGCTCAGACGAAACTTCCCTCATCATTCCAAGAAAAGTTGGAAATTAAGATTAAAAAGCTTTGGACTTCTCAAAAGCTAGGATCGAGGCAATATCCCTGCTGAATGATCTGATGGCTTTCATGTGCTTTTCCTCAATTTCACCGCAACATGCAACCCTCTTGTAGAACCTCTCAAGCTCCTTCAGGAGATACTCCAGTTCCCTCCTTGCATTATCACTGTAACCGTTGCTCAAGAGCTTGCCCCTCAGAAACGGCATCACTTCAAGAGGCCTTCCAAGCGCGGCCCACAAAAGCCCTTCTTTCAAAACTTCCTCTAAAAGCTCTATCTCAGAATAGCTCTTTCGTCTAACTCTATGGATGGGTTTGGTACTCCCCCCTCATCTTGGAATCACCGAATAAAGGGGGTATCATGAGGTTATTAACTTTTTTAGTATTTTTTTGAACTTCTGACGAAGATTGAAAGAATAACGGAAAAAATTTGGATTATAGACATAATTTGCAAATGTAATTGTCATTTTTTCAGGCTGCAATCGCAAGGAGTGCAAGTATCAGCAATATGGGAGCAATATGGGCAAATGCTATGAAGGCTTTTCTCATTTGATATCACCTCATGAGGCCATAAAGCATAGGCTTAAAAACTTTACTTTTGTAAAGTTCATGGAAAACCGGTGGTTCTTCGGCGATTCATGCTAAAACATGAGGGATAATCAGCTCATAGCTGAGTGCTTGATAATAAATTAGGCATGCACTTTTAACAGCATCAGCTCACTCATACTGTCAGGATAACCTGTGAGTTGGAGAAACCCTTAAAAACCCATATCAGATTCATGTTAAAAAGGGGACGGAGGTTGAAATGTTATGAACAAAAATGTGAAAATGAGAAAATTTGGAGAAAAACTTCTCAGTGCCCTCAGGGGCTACACATTCGATGATGTTCTTTTAATCCCCCAGCCAACTGAAGTCGAGCCTAAAGATGTTGACATTTCTACACAAATAACTCCTAAAATAAAGCTGAACATCCCGATTTTGAGCGCAGCTATGGACACAGTTACAGAATGGGAAATGGCAATAGCCATGGCTCGCGAGGGAGGTCTGGGTGTTATACACAGGAACATGAGCATTCAGGAACAGGTTAAGATGGTCAGGAAGGTCAAACGCGCCGAAAGATTCATGGTTGAGGAAGTTATAACCGTAAGTCCTGATGAGACGCTGGACTATGCTCTCTTCCTCATGGAGAAGAACGACATAGATGGCCTTCCTGTTGTTGAAAACGACAGAATTGTCGGGATCATAACAAAGAAGGACATAGCGGCAAAGGAAGGGCAGAGAATAAGAGAGCTCATGACGAGCGAGTTGATAACTGTGGGCGAAAATGTGGAGGTTGAAGAGGCTCTCAGGATAATGTTCGACAACAGAATCGACCGTCTTCCTGTTGTGGACAGGGAAGGAAGGCTCATAGGCCTCATAACCATGAGCGATCTCATGATGCGCCGTAAATATAAAAATGCTGTTAGAGACAAAAACGGCGATCTAATAGTCGCCGCCGCTGTTGGCCCCTTTGATCTTGAGAGAGCAAAAGCTCTCGACAAAGCAGGCACTGATGTTATCGTCATAGACACCGCCCACGCCCATAATCTCAAGGCTATAAGAGCCATGAAACAGATAAGAAAAGCCGTTGATGCGGATTTAATAGTCGGAAACATAGCAAATCCAAAGGCCGTTGATGATCTAACTTTCGCAGATGCGGTTAAAGTGGGAATCGGCCCGGGAAGCATTTGTACAACGAGGGTAGTGGCGGGAGTTGGTGTTCCGCAGATAACTGCTATATCAATGGTTGCGGATAGAGCCCAGGAATATGGACTGAAAGTCATAGCTGATGGAGGAATAAGGTATTCTGGGGATATAGTTAAGGCCATAGCAGCTGGTGCTGATGCAGTTATGCTCGGCTCACTATTGGCAGGTACCAAAGAAGCACCGGGCAAGGAAGTCGTCATAAACGGGAGGAGATACAAACAGTATAGGGGCATGGGTTCCCTTGGAGCAATGATGAAAGGGGGAGCAGAGAGATACTATCAAAAGGGACATATGAAAACCCAAAAATTTGTTCCAGAGGGCGTTGAGGGCGTTGTTCCATACAAGGGGAGCCTTGGAGAAGTGCTGTATCAGCTTATCGGCGGTCTTAGAGCAGGAATGGGCTATGTGGGGGCTGCAAATATAGAGGAACTTAAGGAGAAAGGAGAATTCGTTATAATCACGCAGGCAGGCCATGAGGAGAGTCACCCACACGATATATTCATCACAAATGAAGCCCCAAACTACCCGGTTGGAAAATAATCCCTCCTCTCTTCTATTTCATCATGCAGAAATTGAGAAGAGTTATAAGTTCCTGTCTGGAGTTCTTCTCAGGCGATAGCAATGACAGAAGTTGGTGTGATAGGTGGGGGGATAGCAGGATTAACCGCAGCGATAGCTCTTGTCAAGCAGGGTTATGACGTGACTCTCATCCACGCCGGAATAAAAAATACAAACTCTTATCTGGCTCAGGCAGGTATTGCACTGCCAATCCTCGAGGGAGATTCCCCGAATGCCCATGTTCTTGACACGATTAGAGCAGGGAGATATCTCAATGATGAGGAGACAGTCTGGAACGTTATAAGCAAGTCATCTGAAGCATACACGTTTCTCACGAGCCTCGGCCTAAAGTTCGAGGAGAATGAGGTAGAAGGGGGGCACAGCTTTCCGAGAGTCTTCACGATAAAAAATGAAACCGGAAAACCCATGACAAAAATCTTGTATGTGAGGGCAAAAGAGCTCGGCGTGAATTTTGTTCAGGGAATTGCTGAAGCTTTGGCAGTCAGGGACAAGAAAGCATATGGCATATTCCTCGATGGGGAGCTCATGAAGTTTGATGGTACTATTTTGGCCAGCGGCGGATACACAGCCCTTTTCAAATACACGGCAGGGTCTGAGCTTAACCTTGGAACCCTCATCGGCGATGCGATTATGAAGGGAGCCCCCGCGAGGGATTTAGAATTTGTTCAGTTTCACCCTACAGGATTTGCAGGCAAAAACGGGGTAAAGCTCGTCAGCGAGGCTGTCAGGGGAGCAGGAGCGAAGTTGGTAACCGAAGACGGGGAGAGGTTCGTCAACGAGCTTGAGCCGAGAGACGTTGTTGCGAGGGCCATTTACCGCCAGCTGCAGAGCGGGAAGAGGGTTTTTCTCGATGCCACAGGTATAGATGACTTTAAAGGCAGATTTCCACAGATATACGCTTTTCTAAAGAAAGAAGGGATAAACCCAGAGAGAGACCTCATTCCAGTTTTTCCAATAGCCCACTACTCCATCGGTGGAGTATCCGTTGACCTCTGGTATAGAACACCGATCAGGAATCTCTATGCTATCGGAGAGGCGGCGAGCAATGGTTTCCACGGTGCAAACAGACTGGCGAGCAATTCTTTACTAGAGTGCGTCATCTCAGGTCTTGAGGTCGTGAGGACAATATGCAGGGACAGACCAAGAATCAGAGAAACTCCAGAGCTCCGGTATTCCGATAATGAGCTTGGAGACATTGAGTCTCTCAGGGAACTTCTCTGGGGCTATGCAGGGATAGTGAGGGATGGAGCGAGCCTGGAGGAAGGCCTTAGAAAGCTTGACGGTATCGAGGTGGATGAGAGGCTCAAAATTCTGGCGATGGGCGTGCTAAAAAATGCCCTTATACGGAAGGAAAGCAGGGGAGCTCACTTCAGACGGGATTATCCCTACATGAGGAAAGAATTTGAGAGGCCCCTTTTCTGGACTGGCTTTTGAGGTGTTTATGCTAACAAGCCTGAGGAAGAGCACTTTAGGGCATGTCCACAAAAACCTCACCAGCAAGCGGTTAAACCTCAATGGGAATATATTAACCCCTATTTACTCTTTCCATTTCAAACAAATATTTAAGCATCTCAATATAGAATATTTATCTATATAGTTCTTGTGTTTAACTATATTCTATTGCGACAATCTTTATATCTAACCAATGCGGCCTAACTACTGGTGAATCCTCATGAAGAGGCTTGTAGCTTTGTTGCTAGTGTTTATTATTGGGGCCGCTGTAGCTTCAAGTGGTTGTATAGGGTCCAAAAAGGAGTCTAAAACGCCCTCAAGCACTGCAACACCCGAACAGAGTCACACGACCTCTTCTTCAAGCGTCAAGGTCATAACCATCCGCACGACCGGAGCAACCTTCCCGCAGTACCAGATTCAGAAGTGGATTGAGGAATACATGGAAACCCACCCCGGCGTTAAAATCGAGTACGAGGGCGGAGGAAGCGGCCACGGGCAGGAGGCCTTCCTGAAGGGCCTGACCGACATAGGGAGAACAGACCCACCCGTCAAGGAGTCAACATGGAAGAAGTTCCTCAAAACGGGCGACCAGCCGCTCCAGTTCCCAGAGATAGTCGGCGCCGTTGTGGTCGCCTACAACGTGCCAGGCGTCGACGAGCTCAAGCTTGACGGTGAAACCCTCGCGAAAATTTTCATGGGCGAGATAGAGTACTGGGATGATGAAGCCATAAAGAAGTTCAACCCGAACGCGAAGCTCCCGCACGAGAAGATAATCGTCGTCCACAGGAGCGACGCGAGCGGAACCACAGCAATATTCGCAACCTACCTCAGCCTCGTGAGTAAGGAGTTCGCCGAGAAAGTTGGCGCAGGAAAGCTCGTCAACTGGCCCGTGGACAAGATGGGAAGGGGAATCGGCGGAAAGGGCAACCCGGGAGTTGTTCAGGCCCTCAAGAGCACCAAGTACAGTATAGCCTATACCGAGCTCTCCTTCGCCATCGAGGAGAACCTTAAGGTCGTCGCCCTTAAGAACAAGGCAGGGAAGTTCGTCAAGCCGACGGATGAGACCATCAAGGCCGCCGTTTCGGCGGTAAAGACTTACATTCCCGAGCCGACGGAGGGCTACAAGGAGGATCTCAAGCAACTCCTCAACGCGCCCGGCGAGAACGCCTACCCGATAGTTGCCTTCACGCACCTCCTCGTGTGGGAGAACAAGGGAGGAAAGCACTACAGCCCAGAGAAGGCCAGGGCAATCAAGGACTTCCTGAGGTGGATTCTCACCGAGGGTCAGAAGAAGGAGTACATCGCCCCTGGCTACGTCGGCCTGCCGAAGGACGTCGCGGAAATCGGGCTAAAGGCAGTTGACATGATTCAGACCGGCTGACCCTTTCTCTTTTTGGTGATGGCCATGAAGGTCGGTGTTAACACGTGCATAGTCAAAGAAGTCAGCGGAAGGGGCTTTCCACTCGACGAGCTGAACGTTGAAGT
>JAMOPD010000410.1 GCA_027064745.1 Thermococcaceae archaeon | reverse complement strand
TCGCCTCTGCCAGAACAGCCATGATCTTGCTCTCAAGCGTTTCCTCTAATGTTTTACCCGGCAACGGCTCAAGCTCTCCCCGCTCATAGGCTTCAATCAGTCTATTGACCTTCTCCTCAGCCTCTCTGATGATTTCTCTAATCCTGTCTATCGCCTCTTCTGGCAGGTCTTCATCATCTATGGCCGTTGTAAAGCCTTTGTGTGTTATGACCCATATCGACAGTTTTGTAACCTGATCAAGGAACTGCCTAGCCCTCTCAGCTCCATACTCTCTCACTATCAGATCAAGAATTCTCCCATCCTCTCTACCATAGGCTTTCTTGTCTATGGCACCGCTCAGCAGCTTTCCGTTCTGTATATAGACGAAGCCGTCATATGCAAGTTTTTTGACTTCTTCCGGATCCGGAACTAATTTTTCCTTAATAAGCTTCTCAAGAGGTTCGCATTTACTCGGATCATCACAGAGTTTGTTCCTGTACCAGATATTGAGATTTTCTGGAAGTATCAATGAAAATACTGTCTTCCCACTCCAGTATTCAACACCGTTTTCAACCTTATCTGGCTTTGGAAGGCTATCAATCTCAACTCCAGCGAACATGAGCATCTGCTCAACCTCTAGGCGGGTGAAATATGCTCCTTCTCTTGTGAGCAGATAGCCTCCTGATATGTGATCCTGAATTCCTCCTATGAGTGGGCCACCGTAACGCGGTGAGATGATGTGGTTCTGAACTTCCATAAGAATTCTTGCCTCTGCCTGTGCCTCCTCTGTCTGCGGGACATGAAGGTTCATTTCGTCACCATCAAAGTCAGCATTATACGGCGGGCAGACCGAGAGGTTCAGACGGAAAGTCCTGTATGGCATAACCCTTACATGGTGTGCCATTATGCTCATTCTATGCAATGAGGGCTGTCTGTTGAAGAGAACTATATCGCCATCAAGCAGGTGCCTCTCAACTGTCCATCCGATGTCGAGCATTTCCGCAACCGTCTCGCGGTTGTTCTCCATGAGTCTTATCCTTCTCCCTTCGGGGTCAATGACATAATTTGCTCCTGGATACTTCTCAGGGCCGTTAAGAACCATCTGTTTGAGTTTTTCAAGGTTAAATTCCGTCACCTTTTCCGGAACCGTGAGTTCCATTGCAACCGCTATAGGGACACCAACTTCATTTATGCTCAGCATTGGGTCAGGACTGATAACTGTTCTTGCAGAGAAGTTGACACGCTTGCCGCTGAGGTTTCCTCTAAAACGACCTTCCTTACCTTTTAAACGCTGAGAAAGAGTCTTCAGTGGTCTTCCACTCTTGTGTTTTGCAGGTGGAATACCTGAGGTCTCGTTGTTGATGTAAGTGGTTACATGATACTGAAGGAGATCCCAGAGGTCTTCTATGATGAGTTGAGGTGCACCAGCCTCGATATTGGACTTAAGGCGGTTGTTGATACGGATTATATCGACGAGCTTGTGTGTGAGGTCGTCTTCAGCCCTAATGCCGCTCTCAAGGGTTATTGAGGGTCTCATTGTAACCGGCGGAACTGGCAGAACTGTGAGAATCATCCATTCTGGTCTGGCCTTATCAGGATGTAAGCCGAGGAGATGTAAATCCTTATCAGGTATTTTTTCGAACCTATCCCTTATCTCGCTTGGCATCATCCTATGTTTATACTCCCTGCCTTCTTCATCCTTTCTGATTTCCCAGTATATAGTTGGTCTTTCAAATTTAGTCTTAAACTGAGGAGCACCACAATGGGGACACACCATTCTTTCCTTAGCTTTTTTGTGTATCTCCTTAATGAGTCTATCTTTAGCTTTTTTTCTATCACCCATGACCTCAAATTTTCTTGTATATTCCTGAATCTCCTCATCTGTGAGCTTTATTCTTCCGCATTCTCTGCAGGTGCTTTCAAGAATGCGATGAATGGTCTTTGCAAATCCCACATGAATTACGGGGCGAGCAAGCTCTATATGTCCAAAGTGGCCTGGACACTCTCCAACTCTCGCTCCACAGGTTTCACATCTAAGCCCCGGGTCTATAACACCCAGCCTCTTGTCCATTAATCCGCCTTCAATGGGATAACCATCATCATCGTATGTATCGGGAACTGTGATCTCAGCAGCACTCATCTTTCTAATTTCTTGAGGTGAAAGAATGCCGAATTCAATACTTCCAATAACCTTTTTCATCGACTGCATGGCTCTCACATCCTTATACCCTATCCTTCAATTTCAGCGACGGTCTTATCACCATAGCCTGCAGTTCATCTAATAGGAGCTTAAATGCATAGCTCATCTCAACTCTGCTTATACGTTCTGTTTCACCGCACACTGGACAGTAAACCTGTCCTCTTCTCTTGTCTTCAATCGCTATATGGCCGCAATTTTCACAGACCCATACCTCGGTTTTATCGCTCTCTTCAAGAAGACGCTCTATAAGCAACATCGCTGCTCCGTGTCCAATGAGGACATCACGCTCCATCTCACCGAACCTTAATCCACCCTCTCTTGCCCTTCCCTCGGTTGGCTGCTTGGTAAGCACTTGGACGGGACCTCTTGAGCGTGCATGCATCTTGTCAGCAACCATGTGATGCAGTCTCTGGTAGTAGATTATGCCAACGAATATATCAGCCTCAAGCCTTCTACCAGTTATGCCATCGTACATAATTTCCCTTCCGTTGTGCCTGAACCCAAGCTCTTCAAGCTCTTTTCTCAGTTTCTCCTCAGGTTCACCGATGAATGCTGTGCCATCAACCCTTCTCCCCTTGAGGGCTGCGACTTTTCCGCCTATAGCCTCAATCAGCTGTCCCACGGTCATTCTCGATGGAATACCATGTGGATTGACTATCAAGTCCGGAACTATTCCACTTTCAGTCCATGGCATATCCTCCTGTGGGACAATTAAACCTATAACACCTTTCTGACCGTGCCTTGAAGCAAATTTGTCACCAAATTCCGGAATCCTTAAATCACGAACAGTTACCTTCACCAGTTTTGTTCCGTCTCCGGTCTCTGTTATGATGACCTTATCCACTATTCCTTTTTCGCTCGGTCTCACCGCGACGCTCGTCTCTCTCCTCTCTTGGAGAATTATCCCTCCAAGACCGCTCTGTTCCTCAAGGAATCTCGGTGGTGAGGTTCTTCCAACGAGGACATCCTTACCTGAGACTTTCGACTCAGGGAAGATTATACCATCTTCATCAAGATGCCTGTAGTATTTCTCACCAAGGAAGCCTCTAACAGTTGGATCTGGTTTCTCAAAACGGTCTGTCTGCCCGCCGAGGTATCTCTTTTCCTCGGCCTCATACGTTCTGAAGAAGGTGCTTCTTCCAAGACCTCTTTCAATTGCAGCCTTGTTGATAATGACGGCATCCTCCATGTTATAGCCATGATAGCTCAGAACAGCGACAACAAAGTTCTGGCCTGCAGGCCTCTCCTCAAAACCTACAGCCTTCATTATCCTTGAGTTAACGAGGGGAACCTCAGGATAATGCATGAGATGTCCGCGGGTATCAACCCTTATCCTGAAGTTTGCCCATCCTAAGCCGAGGCTCTGCTTTGCCATACCTGCTCCATAGGTGTTACGCGGGGCTGCGTTGTGCTCCGGGTATGGAACGAGCGAAGCCGGAATCCCCAGTATAGCTGCTGGCATGAGCTCAAGGTGAGTATGCTCCTCTGTAACCTCCCACGGCCATGTGGCCACATAGGCATTCTCCTCCTCCTCTGCATCAAGGTACTCTATAACGCCCATTTTTATGAGGTCTCTCCATGTAAGGGTTCCTCTTTTTATTTCCTCAACATGCTCTCTTGTGAGCTTTGGCTGGCCGTTTTCAACTATTATGAGCGGCCTTCTAACTCTACCATCATCGCTGTTGATATAAATCTCTTTAATCTCCTTCTCAACATGCATAGCGACATTAATAACATCACTCATCCTACCCTTCCTTCTGTCCATACGTATTCTCTCGACAAGCTTTTTACCGTCTTCAACAGTTCCCATAAGGACACCATTTAGATAAACTCTCCACAGTTCTGGACTTGGTCTTTTTTCCTCTATTGAAATTACACCAAGTTTTCTGAGATATTCCTTAACCTCTTCCTCCGGAATTGCTGTTGTTATCTGGGACATTAAAGCCAGATTCTTAACGAGACCACAGTTCGGGCCTTCTGGTGTCTCTGTGGGACAGATCCTTCCCCAGTGGGTTCCGTGCAGATCTCTTGCCTCGAAGTGGGGCTGCTCCCTGCTGAGAGGTGAGGTGACACGCCTGAGATGGGAAAGTGTGCTCATGTAGTTTGTTCTGTCAAGGAGCTGGCTCACACCAGTCCTTCCACCTGGCCATGCTCCAGTTGCGAGGGCATGCTCAATTCTCTCGCTTAAAACATCAGGTCTGATAGAGTTCCTTACAAAGCGCTGGACATTATCAAAGGTGTATTTCTCCCCTTTCCTCTGGTATGTCTTCGTCATCTGATACTGCATGTCCTTAACAAGCTGACCGAAAGCAACACGGAAAAGATCTCTTAAAAGATCCCCAGCGAGCTTAAGCCTCTTGTTTGCATAATGATCTTTATCATCCTCACTTCGCATGCCGAGAGAAAGCTCAAGAACTTTCAGAGTCATCATGCCAAGATAGTATGCCTTTTTTATCCTATCTTCCTCATTCACACCCATATGAGGAAGGAGATTGTTGTCTATGATGTGCTGAGCCCTTCTAAGCCTGTACTCCTTTGGCTGTCCGGGGAGAGCGAGCTTTCCAATGTAGTCAAGTGCTTCTTCCTGTGTTCTTATATCACTTGCATCTTCAAGATTGTCAAAGAGTACCTGTTGAATTCTTGGATCATTGCTAACAGCATCAACTATCTCCTTATCGCTCTTCAAACCGAGAGCACGCATCACATAGACAAACTTAACCGGCCTCGGAACGTTAGGGATGTTTACATAGAGTATGCTATCCTTTCTCCTTTCCACCATTATTAAGGCTCTATAACCATGCCTGTATGAGAAGCATTTTGCAAGAACCCTGTTCTGACGTTCATCCCTTTCAACAAGAGTTTTGTTAGGTGCTAAATCTTCAATTGAGACGATAACCCTTTCAGAACCGTTGATGATAAAATAACCTCCGGGATCCTTTGGGTCTTCACCGAGTTTGATGAGTTCATCATCGCTAAGACCATAAAGCCTACATGCTTTTGACTTGAGCATTATTGGAAGTTCTCCTATTCTAACCTCAACAGGTTCCTGCCCTATCCCATTTATGACAGGAATTAACTCAAGATAAATCGGCGCTGAGTACGTGAGGTTTCTTATCCTTGCATCCATAGGGTAGAGGGGTTTCTTTTGTCCCTGTGCCTCTT
>JAMOPD010000409.1 GCA_027064745.1 Thermococcaceae archaeon | reverse complement strand
ATCATCTAACTTTGGTACCATTAGTAATCAGTAACTATCTTTACAGGACTGGATTAGCAGGAAGTATCCTTAATTCAATTTTTGTTGCAACTACTGTGGTGTTGATATATAAAATACTCCAAGGCAAATATGGACTAATTGCAAGTCTCTTATTTGGGGTTAATATCTACTCCTGTATTCATGCTTCTTCCAGTTATATGATACCCCTAGGACAGTTTTTGGCAGTTTTTTCCACGTTTTATGTGTATGATTATATAAAAACAGGCTCAGGAAAATCCCTAACCAAGGCAGTGTTCCTTCTAATGCTTTCAACATTGGCTAGGTACGAATCGTGGCCGATGGTATTCATGCTTATAGGGTTGGTGGTTTATAATGAATTAAAACGGGGTAGAAGTTGGAGAATACTCTCCCATACCCCATTGGCTTTTTTTGGGATAATCGGATGGATCGTCTATAATTGGGTAATTTTTGGAAATCCTCTGGAGTTTATAACACATCCTTCTCCTGGGGCCTCAGGGTATTATTTTATTGTCATTTCAAAGATTATTAAACCTTGGACAATTGATTTTAAGGATATTGGAGAAATTTTGATAAGAATACTTGGTCCATTCTTTGTTTTGCTGTTCTCTGGAATTATCGATTATTTGAAAGAAAAAGAGGGATGGCAGTTTCTTTTGTTCTTGTTATCCTCATCAGTTCTTTTTTTAGCAGAGGGACCAGAACTTCTGATTAAGGATCATCTTTTGTACTATTATTTCTCATTTCCATTTCTTTTTATTATTGCTGGAAGAGGGCTTAGCTTCATGGAAAAAATCCGATACAGAAACATTAGGGTATTCTTGGCATTATTGCTTATAGCTCTTTATTCTTTTTATCAAATATCAGAATTTTCTATGCTCAATAACGAGCTGATTGAAGGAAGCTACAAGTATTATCATAATAAACATACCAGTGATGAAATAAAGATAAGATGGGGCGGTGAGGGATATATATTATATTCCTCCATCTTGGGTTCATATTATTTCTCGGTGATTGAGGGCGTAAAACCAAAATATATCCTTGATGAGTATGATTTTCCATTATATGAAAGAATCTCTCTATCTCCCTGGGAGTACAATGTATCTGTTGTTGTATTCCCAGATAGAGAAACTTACACAAAACTTAGAGAATACTTTATCAAACTCTCTAACAAAAACTGCTATGTAACATTATACTATGAAAATGAAAGCTGGAGATCAGAGTTCCTATCATATTACAAGCCTATTTCCAATTCTCCTATCAAGCTTTATGATGTTCCAATAATAATTTACGTAAGATCAAGATCAAACTCTTTCAAGCATCTTACTCAATTTCCCAAAACTGCCAAAATCTAAAATCTCACTATCTAAGGGCACAAGAACTTTCGATTCAGAGACGTCAAAATACCTTAAAAAAGGTGAGACAATCTCCCTTAAGATATCATTTCCGTATGCCCAAGGAGAAAAAGCAGGGAGTACTATCAAATTTCGCCCAGCCAAAAACACTGGAACTTTAATCAAAGCTCCCACCTCATCTCTCAGCCTTATTGCAGGATGTTCATGCCCTATTATGAATTTCTCACCTTCAACTAACTTATGTCCATGCACAATCTTCCATCCTCCAAGCTCGATTTCATCAACAATTTCTATGCCAAGTTCTTTCGTCCAGAGAATTCCTACATCATGGTTTCCTTTAACAAGTATTATCTCCCCTACTAGAGGAGAAATCTCAGAAAAGAATGTTTTAAGTTCAAATTTTTCTTGCTTAAAAGGAACAAAAGAATGCTTTAAATCACCGTTTATTATTAGTCTCTTAGGTTTTTCTTTCTCAATGAGCATTTTTAGGAGGTTAACAGTTCTATGGAACATATTTGGTAAGTATACTCCCTCTTTTGTCATGCTTATCTCATAGCCCAGATGCAAATCAGCTATTATTAAATCCCTTCCAAGTTTAAGAGCTTTTTGTGGTAAAAATTCAGCTTTCATGTTTGATATTTTAATTTAGAAATTTTTAAAACTAACTCATTTGTTAAACAGATACTGTCGAGATAAGTCAGAGGGCCCGCCAGGCACTCTCACAGGTTATCCTGACAGTATGGTTAAACAAACCAAAAAAGTTTTAAATTTTAACTTAAAATTAAAGTAGTGAAAACATGAAATTCATTGGATTTGTGAAAAGTAATCTTGGTCCTAATGAAACATATGAACAGGTTTTGAAAGAATTAGATCAGAGAGGATTCGAAATAAACTTTTCTAAGCATCAGTGGATGGGGGATACTCTATTTGGATTGATTATAGTTGAAACTAATAGAGGCGAAATTACTATAAGATGGCATCTAAATCAAAAATTTGAGCTCAGGCTTGAAGAAGTATGTAAAAACGATTTTGATGAATTCATCGAGGACACTCTGGAATATTTAAGTGGAGATTGATGCCCTCTCTCGCTTGATCTGGTCTATAACATCCAGAATGCTCCACAAATCCCGTATCACATGAAGATGTGGAATTGCAGCCAGAAGTTCTCTTTTTTCTTCCACGAATTTAGCTGTGGGTGGAAAATAATACCAGACAAATTCGGTATTTTCATCTCCTCTTCCTATAAAACGCCATGGCTTGTCATCGACCCATACAAAAATCTCATCTCCATACCTCTCTCTCAGGAGCTGAAACGCCTCACATAATGTTATATCCTTTCCAAAGATGATGACATCATCAAAGAGATTATAAAGACCAACAATTCTCAGTCTTTTCTCTTTCATACCTTCAATAAAGTCCTCAGCTGAGAAGGATATCACGGTGTGACCGTCTTCCTTGAGCTTTTTTATGAGTTCATCTGCATTATCTAAAATTTCTGTCATTTTTGCTCTCTCTTCAAACCATGTTCTGGCAAATTTCGTCCTTAAGAAAAAAGGGGACTTTACCTTGCTATTGTGCCTTCCGTATTTTGGTTTCTCAAAATGGAGCTCTATTTTAGTGAAAAGCTTTGCCCAGAAGCTTTTAAATGGTAACCAACTGTAGTGCTTTTCCAGAGCCCGTTTAAAGGCTTCTTCGATCATGGAATAACTGTCTACCAATGTGCCATCAAAATCAAAGCCTATGATCATCTAACTCCCACCTATTAGAGAAAGAGAAAAGGTTTTAGCTTTAAGCTTTTCCGTTGTGAGTTCGATACTGTCAGGAGTTAGAGGGCCCGCCAGGCGCTCCCACCGGTTATCCCGACAGTATGGCGAGTTCCTGCAACTGTTAAACAAAATTTTACATTCAAAACATACCATCCACAAAGCATATATTTATTGGAGTGCAAAGAATTAGATGTAAATTCTGAAGGTGATGCCCATGGGAAACCACTATATCCCAAATTCGGCACATAAAGAGGAAATGCTTAGAGAGATTGGCTTCAGTTCAACCAAAGAACTCTTTTCTGATGTCCCAGAAGGTGTTTTGAAGGAGTTTAATCTTCCTTCAGGAAAAAGTGAATATGAAGTTTTCCTTGAGATGAACAGAATTCTGGAAAAGAATAAATCCGTTTTAGAGATGCCGACATTTCTGGGTGCAGGAACTTACTTCCACTACATCCCAGCCCACGTCAAATACCTCATAGAGAGGAGTGAATTTCTGACAGCTTACACCCCATATCAGCCGGAGATAAGCCAGGGAATGCTTCAGGCCCTCTTTGAATATCAGAGTCTTATAGGAGAATTGGTTGGGCTGGAAATAGTCAATAGTTCAATGTACGACTGGGGGAGTGCCCTTGGAGAGGCTGCTAGAATGACGGCGAGATTTACAAGAAAAAATAAGTTCATAGTCCCGAAAGCTCTTAGTCCTGAGAAGAAGAGGACGCTGGAGACCTATGTTGAAGGAGCGGGTGTTGAAATAGAGTACATCCCTTGGAATGAAAACGGGCAGATGGACATTGAAAAGCTGAAGGAAAGCGTTGAAGGTGCGGCAGGTGTTTATGTGGAAATGCCCAACTTCTTTGGCTTGATTGAAGAGCAGGTCAGGGCTATTGGGGAAATAGCTCACGATGCAAAGGCCTTATTCGTTGTAGGTACAGATCCCACCAGCTTGGGAATACTGGAAGCTCCAGGGAACTACGGTGCGGATATAGTAATTGGAGAAGCGGCTTTCTTTGGAAATCCAATGAACTTTGGAGGACCGAGGGCGGGCTTCTTTGCTGTTAGAAACGACAAGAAACTTATCAGACAGATGCCAGGCAGGATAATAGGCATGACAAAGGATAAAGAAGGCAAGAGAGCCTTTGTCATGGCACTACAGACGAGGGAACAGCACATAAGGAGGGCAAAGGCCACATCAAACATCTGTTCAAATGAAGCCCTTACTGCAGTTGCGGCCGCAATCCACATAGCCACCCTTGGGCCGAGAGGTCTCAGGGAGCTTGGTGAGGTCATACTCAAGAACACTGCTTATTTCAAGAAGCGTATGAGTGAAGTTGGAAAGATTCCATTTGATGGTATAAACTTCAAGGACGTACTTGTTGGCTTTGAAATTCCCTACGATGTAATCCACGAGCGCCTCTTAGAGAAGAACATTCACGGAGGATACTACATTGGACAATACTTCCCAGAGCTTGGAGAGAGTGCTTTGTTTGCAGTAACTGAAACAACGAAGAGAGAGTGGATTGATGAACTGATATCAGCATTAAGGGAGATAATAAATGAGGCGGAGCTGTGAGGTGGTGGAAATGTACAGACAAGCTAAATGGGATGAACCGCTTATATTCGAGCTCTCCAAACCTGGAAGGGTAGGCTACACAATGCCAAAGCCGATTGAAGACATTAATGTTAAAATCCCTGAAGAACTTGCGAGAAAAGAGCTCAACCTTCCGGAGTTAAGCGAGCCTGAGGTTGTGAAACACTACACTCATCTAAGTGAAATGAATTATGGCGTCGACAGCGGAATTTATCCCCTCGGCTCATGTACGATGAAGTATAATCCAAAGATAAACGAGGAGATAGCTGGACATCCAAAAGTTGCCTTCATTCACCCGTATCAAGACGAGAAGACAGTTCAAGGAGCCCTTCAGATTATATGGGAGCTGGAACAGTGGCTCAAGGAGATTACGGGTATGGATCGCTTCACACTACAACCTGCTGCTGGAGCGAATGGTGAATTCACTGGAGTTATGATAATTAGAGCGTATCACCTTGATAAAGGAGACACAAAGAGAACAGAGATACTCGTTCCTGATTCGGCGCACGGAACGAACCCAGCCTCAGCCGCTATGGCAGGATTCAAAGTTGTTGAGATACCTTCAAACGAGCAAGGAATGGTTGATTTAGAAGCCCTTGAGAGTGCTCTAAGCGATAAGAC
>JAMOPD010000408.1 GCA_027064745.1 Thermococcaceae archaeon | reverse complement strand
TCCCTGCGGGAAAGGAGTACGTGGCCCTGATGCACCTCCACGGAGACGTTCCCGAGGACAAAATTCTAGCTGTCATGAAGGAATTCGAGGGCGAGATAATCCAGAGGCCGCCGCTGAGGAGCGCGGTCAAGAGAAGGCTCAGGACGAGGAAGGTCTACTACATTGAGATACTTGAGATAGACGGTAAAGATGTGCTCTTCCGCGTTGGAGTCGAGGCCGGAACCTACATCCGCTCGCTCATCCATCACATTGGCCTTGCCTTGGGTGTTGGAGCTCATATGGCAGAGCTGAGGAGAACGAGAAGTGGCCCTTTCAAGGAGGATGAGACACTGGTGACACTCCACGACCTCATAGACTATTATCATTTCTGGAAAGAGGATGGAATAGAAGAGTACTTCCGAAAGACTATACAGCCGATGGAGAAAGCGGTGGAGCACCTGCCAAAAGTGTGGATTAGGGACTCTGCCGTTGCTGCCATAACATACGGTGCTGATCTGGCCGCTCCCGGCATAGTCAAGGTTCACAAGGACATCAAGAAGGACGATTTGGTGGCTGTCATGACCCTCAAAGACGAACTTGTGGCATTAGGCAAAGCCCTTATGACGAGCGGTGAGATGCTCCAGAAAAAGAAGGGCATAGCGGTTGACGTGGACAAGGTCTTCATGCCGAGGGACTGGTATCCAAAACTCTGGTAGCGGCCCTTGCTGACGCAAGCGCCGGCGGAAGATTTGGTGCTTTTTTAGAATTTTGCTGATTTTTCAGTGGGGTTTTCTGTGTATCTCAAGGTAACGGGTGTTTCTCTCTTTGAAGGCGCCCGGTGGGCGCCAATATTGAAGTCGAAACTATCTCAAAGGGTTTTAGTTTGATTTAACCCCATCTCAGCTTGCTCTTTTGTTAGTGCACGATTGACCTTTCGCCTATGAGTAAGAAGGGCACTCTTTGGTCAAACTTTGCTTTGCAAAGTTTGTTCACCTGCGCGAAGTTTCATCAAGGTTTGTGATTCTCTCATTGGTTTTCCTCCCTCTGTGTATGTTTGCCTTTCGAGATTTATTTCTCGGATTTGGAATTCTAATTTAAGTGGAAATATCTGCTTGGGTTTACTTTTCTCCGCGCTCCTTCGGAGCGCTTTTCATGATAAACCCCTTGTGTGAGGAAGTCACAGAATATGAATTCCCTGTTTAATAGAATTTGTGGATAGAGTGCAAACACTTTTTACTGTGCCATTGCTTGAGAATCACGAACTTTTGGTGAAGCTTTTTCCAAAAGCTTCCTGTACTCTCAAACCACCATAGTGGGGCTTCGCCCTCGTTTATACTTCAATGCCATATTCTGTTAATCTGTGAATTCCTTTGGCTTCCCTTTTTGCGTATCTGTCAAAAATTTCCTTGATTTCGGGCTCTGAAGGGTCAATTAAGGCCAAGCCTAATTGGTTCCCTTCTATCTCCTTTACCATTCTTTTGAATGTTTGAAACTTTTGAGGAATGCCTTGGGGAGGAATTCCTATGTAAGTCCTTATCCCCTCGTGCATTAGCTGATAATTATATTCTGTAGCTTGTACTATTCCCTTTTTTGTTAGTTTTTGTTTTATACCTCAATACCAACTTTCTTGTGAGGAATGATAGTGTCTTTGTGATTGGCAACTCCAATTAGGTCTATTCTTCTTTTGTGATTCCTATCTAAACGAATAGGGTACTGGTAAAGCACTTTGTATTTGTGATCTCTAAGGAATTTCCATAATTTATGCTCGATTTCTATTTCTCTTTTTCTCTGAAGATTTAAATTAGCATAGCTTCTCTCTGTGCTGTCCCCCAGTTTTTTGTTGAAGGCTCTTGTTAAGTTTTCTGAAACAAAGCGAGAGACAAAATATTTAGTTATGTATATGTGTGGGAGTCTGACTTCAGTAACACTCTACTTAGGGTTATATTTGAACTATCGTCTATTTGGATAAATCCGATAAATAGAGAGTCCATGACTTTTTTGATGTCTTCTTCTCTGATATTTAATGGACAACTTCAAAATTATACCCACGTGTTGCTATTTCTTCCAGTTCATAATCTGAAATGGGTACTGAAAAACCTGCTGTGGGAACCCAAAATGCTACCAGAGGAATTCCTTTTTCTGATAGAATTTCTTTGTAGCTTAATATTTGCCTGATATCCCTGGTTTCTAGTTCTGCTTTGCATTTAACTTCAATTCCAATTGAATATTTACCTTTAGTTACAATCAAATCAATCCTTTTATTTCGAGCGATAAACTGCTCAGGATATATGCTGAACCCTGACTTTTCAAGGTTATCCTAAAGGAGATGAACTACGGTCTGTTCTATCACCTTTTCTGCTTCTTTAGTTTCTATGGGCGGAAATCCATCAAAAATTGGATCCGATTACATGTTTGGTTTTCTTGGAGGTTTTTCCTGGTGGAGAGCCGGACGCGAGCAGGGGATATTCCTTGGTAGAACTGCAGGGAGCGAATGATTGCTCCTCTGTCTTTTGTTTTAGTTTAAAAGAACCCCAAATCACTATTATCCTCCAATGGTATCCTGATATCTTTCGATTTAAATCTTTAATCTTTATGCACCTCTGACCTCCTCCCCCTCGCAGAGGGAGGTTTGAGGGGTCTTATTAGCCGGCCCCTCTGGCCGGGCCTTCGGCCAGTTACCTCTCTCTTGGGCGAACAAACCGCCCAAATTCGGGGTTATGGTTCTAACTTTGCGCAAAATGTTAAACGCTTCAACCAAGTCAGCGTTAAAAACAAGCCCCGTTGCGGGACACTTAAACAAACCTCTAACGAACCTACCATTTGAGTGGCGTTGGCCGCAGACGGGGCAAACCTTAGAAGTAAAAGCCTCATCAACGACTTCAACGACAATACCATACTCCTCGGCAACTTCTCTCAAGCGTTTTATCACCGTGTTGAAACGCCAAACGTGAGAGAGAATAAAATTCTGCTTTTTACCCTTATCAGAACTCCTTGCAATCCTCTTTGGATAGCCAACAACAATTCTACTAACTCCCAAATCGTAGAGCTTCTTAACCGCCGTGTTAATGTAGTGTTTCGCCTGAAGTTTAGCCTTCTCATGCATTCTCCTGAGTTTTCTACTCTTTTTTGTTCCAGACTTGTTGATTTTAGACTGGTACTTGGCAATCTTCTTCCGCCAGTAGAAATCAATGCTCTTTAACGGTCTTCCATTGACCAGAAAACTCTCCCCATTCTCCACGTAAACTGCCATGAGGTTATTCACTCCCAAGTCAATGCCAGCCGAGAGGTTTCCTTTTGGCGTTCTTGGGAGTTTAACCCATTCGCCACCTTCGAGCTTCTCCTCCACCATGAAGCTGATGTGAGCGTACCATTTCCGCTTAACGGGGTCGTAAGTTATTTCTAACCGCCCCTGCCTGCCCTTCAGGTGAATTCTACCTTTAAACTGGACTTCGAGGCGTTTAAACTTGCCAAGGCCTTTGAGAATAAGCTTGTTTCCTTCAATCTTGTACTAGTCGTTTCTCAGGACGATTACGGTTTCTTCTTTGAGATAGTTTGGCGGTTTTGACTTGAGCCAGTTGGGGAGCTCACCATTCCGCTTTTTCCTAAGGA
>JAMOPD010000407.1 GCA_027064745.1 Thermococcaceae archaeon | reverse complement strand
GAGGCACGTGATAGAGATTATCGATAAAGGCTTGTTTGAGTATAATAAAGAGCTGGAGTTTACAGGAAAGGATACAGTCCTTAGTGTTCTGGAAGAGTTCGAAAAGAACGGCTTTGGAAGTGTCATGATAGTTCTCAACAACGTCAAGAAGGCGGTAAGGGCATTTGAGGAGCTAAAAGGGAATCTTGAAAATAAGGGCTACAGAGTATTCCTGCTCCATTCAAGGCTCATCGAGCTCGTGAAGGAAAATAGAATCAGAGAAATCAAGGAGCTAATGAGGAATGGTAAGCGTGTTGTCCTAATCTGTACACAATTGGTTGAGGCTTCTGTTGACCTTGATTTCGACGCCATGGTAACTGAGATTTCCCCCATAGACAGTCAGGTACAGAGATGGGGACGAGTCTATAGGAGCAGGAAAAAAGACTACTCGGGATCAGCTAATGTTGTCATCTTCACTGGAATCGATAGGGGAACCTTAGCAATTTACGATAGAGAGAGTCTTGAAAAGACCATAGCAGTTCTCAAGAAGTATGAGAGCCAACCCCTTGGGTACCCAGAAGAGCGAGGCATGATAGATGAGACTTTCAAGGGAGAACTCCTTAAGAGATACATCAATGAGATAAGAAACCTGCTGGAGAAGCTGGAATACTTCACACTCGAAAAGAGGAGTGAGGCACAGAGAGTATTCAGGCAGATTGCTGGGATATATGTCCTTTTGCCAGAACTTATGAAGTATAGACCAGAAAATGATGTGGTAGAAGTTCTTGGGGAGATTCTAAATGATCCGGCGAACTGGAAGAAGAGTTGGGATGAGATACGGGAGCTGGTAAGAGAAAAAATCGGAAAAGAAGTTAGAAAGTGGGAACTGAGAAGTTATCTTTACAAGTACTCAGTTAGCGTTCCGGTGTGGGTCTTTTTAAATGAGAAACATTCAAAACTTCAGTTGGCATTAAGGCAGAACTTCAAAGGGTTCCCAGTGTTACTGCTTGAGATAAGAGACAAGGAAAAACTTAGGATGACTCTTGAGGTGATCTGGGAATTTGGCATAGACAAGGGACTTGAGATGGGATTAGATGAAGAGGACATAATCTATTAATTACAAGAAAAACTATAAAAATAATTACAAATTAATTTGTTATAGGTGAATTTGTAATGAAGAATCCATTCGTATATGGGGAACCCGTAAGCAGGGAAAACTTTGCAGACAGAGAGGAAGAGCTCGAGAGACTAAAAATTGAGATTTTGAGTGGCCAAAATGTCATAATTTACTCTCCGAGGAGATTTGGGAAGAGTTCCTTGGCTTACAATGCCTTACTTGAGCTTGAAGGCAAAGTTATTCCAATTTGGATAGACTGTTATGGAGTACTTACAAAAAAAGAGCTTGCGGAAAAGATAGCCTCTCAAGTACTGCAACATTGGAGAACAAAAAACTTATTTGAGAGCATTAGGAGGATATTCAAAACCGTTATCCCAAAAATAAAAATTGGCGAGAAAATTGAGGTGGAGTTCTCTATTGGAGAAGAAGAGAGGGCATTTGAAGAAGCTCTCAAACTCCCTCAGAGGCTGGCAGAACACTCAGAAAAAAGAGTTGTTGTGGTTTTTGATGAATTCCAAGAAATAGCAGAGCTTGGAGAACACGTTCTAAAAAAGATGCGCTCCGAATTCCAGTGGCATAGGGATGTTACTTACATTTTCATTGGAAGCCGAAGAGGCATGATGGAGAAAATATTCCACTCAGCTCAGAGCCCGTTTTACAATTTTGGAGGGCACATGGTACTAAAGAAGATACCTAAAGAGAGGTTTAAAGCATTCGTATCGAAGAAGTTTGAGTCCACTGGAGTCAAAATAAATCCAGAACTTATTGAGGAAATTCTTGATTTGACTGAATGTCACCCCTACTATACCCAAAAGTTCTGTCATGAACTCTGGTACCTCGGAAAGCTGAAGGGAGAGCTAACCCTGGAAGATGTAAAAGAGACTTTTGAAAGAATGATAATTGAAAACGAAGCCAGCTATGTAGAAATATGGGATTCTTTGCCAATTTCGCAGAAAAAGGTTCTTTTGGCAATTGCAAGAGGTGAAAAAGACATTTATTCCACAGATTTTCTTGTTAAATATGAGTTCAAAACTGCATCTCAAGTTCAATATTCAATAAAAGCCCTGCGGAAAAAGGAGCTTGTACATAGGATTAATGGATCTTACGAAATAAGTGATCCCTTCCTAAGGCACTGGTTGCTGTGGAGGTTTGGACGTGAGTAATTATCCCCTCAATGAACTCTTGATTAGGGGCACAGAAATAAACTACCTCTTCATCTGCCCCACGAAGCTATGGTACTTCGCGAAGGGCATCACCATGGAACAGGAAAGCGAATGGGTGGATTTAGGAAAATTCCTTCACGAAAGGAGCTACTTTGGAGAAGAAAAAGAAGTCCAGATAGGGAGCATAAAGATAGACTTCATCAAAAAAGGAGACATTATTGAAGTTCACGAGATCAAAAAGGGCAAATCAATGGAGAAAGCTCATGAAATGCAAGCCTTGTATTATCTCTACTACCTCAAAAAGCTTGGCATTGATGCAAAGGCAATCTTAGACTACCCAAAGCTCAGGGAGACAAAGGAGATAACGCTTGAAGGTCGTGAAGAGGAAGTTGAAAAAGCTATAAGAGAAGTTGAGCAGATAAAATCTCTTCCTGCTCCACCAAAACCCGTAAAAACAAAGAAGTGTAAAAAGTGTGCGTATTATGAGCTGTGTTGGGTTTGAGGTGGTTCTATGAGAAAGCTTCCCCTGATCATTGCGGCAATCTTGGTGCTTGTCTTGGCCTTCATTCCTTTATTTAGACAACAGAACCCAGTCAGACAACAGGAAGGTGGGAACAAAATAATCATCGTCTATGACAACAAGGCATCGAGTGGCTTTAAGAGTTCATGGGGTTTTGCTGCTCTTGTGAAATTCAAAAACCACACGATTCTTTTTGACACTGGTGGTGATGGTGAAATTCTGCTGGATAATATGAAGAAGCTTGGCATTGATCCAAAGTCAATCCGGTACATTTTCCTGTCTCACATTCACGGAGACCATACCGGCGGATTGTGGGCAATTCTAAGGGAAAACCCAAACGTGACGGTATTCCTCCCAAATATATTCCCAGATAATTTTAAAGAGAGAATCCACGGCTTTGGAGCAAAAGTCGTTGAGATTGATGAACCCAAAGAAATTTTGGAAGGTATTTACACTACCGGGATAATGTTTCCGGTAGGGGAGCAGTCTCTCATCTTGAAGACTTCGAAGGGCTTGATTGTGGTAACTGGGTGCTCTCATCCTGGAATAGTCAGGATAGTGGAGAGAGCGGAGAACATAACGGGAGAAAATGCCTACTTAGTTGTTGGGGGCTTTCACCTATTTGGAGTCCCAGAAAAAGAGGTTAGGGCAATAGCTACAAGCCTCAAAAGGCTCGGAGTTCAAAAAATCATGCCCTGCCACTGTACTGGGAGCAGAGCAGAGCGCATTTTTGCAGAGGAGTTTGAGGTGGAGTATGTAGAATGCGGCGTTGGAAAGACCGTGAGCTGGTGATACCATGAGAAAGCGCTCCAAGACAATCCTCTCGGATGGTACTCTTTTCAGGAGAGAGAACACCCTTTATTTTGAAAGCAGGGGTGAGAAAAAGCCATTTCCAGTGGAAGGAATTTATGACATCTACATCTATGGCCATGTTAGCATAACCTCCCAGGCCCTTCATTTCCTCGCCCAGAAAGGCATAGCGGTTCACTTCTTCAATCACTACGGTTACTACGATGGAAGCTTTTACCCAAAGGAAAGCCTCCATTCAGGGGATTTGGTTATAAAGCAGGCTGAACACTATTTGAACAAAGAAAAGAGGCTTAAACTCGCAAGGCTTTTTGTTGTTGGCTCGGCAAGAAACATGGAGCGCAACTTAAAGCGCTGGAAAGTTTCTAATGGCTTCTCCAGCCTGCTCAATGAGCTCTTCGCGGAGCTTGAAAGCTGCAAGCGGATAACCGAGATTATGAACGTCGAAGCGAGGATAAGGCAGGAATATTATGCCCGCTGGGATGAGCATCTTCCCGAGGGCTTTAAAATAGTCAAGCGCACTAGACGGCCTCCCCAGAACGAGATGAATGCCCTGATAAGCTTCCTGAATTCTAGACTTTATGCTACTATAGTGAGCGAGCTCTACAACACCCAGCTCGTCCCTACGGTGAGCTACCTCCATGAACCAAGTGAAAGGAGATTTTCCCTGGCTTTGGACTTGAGCGAGATTTTCAAGCCGATTATAGCGGATAGGATGGCGAACCGCCTAGTGAAGCAGGGAATAATTAAAAAAGCACACTTCCGAGGGGAGCTTAACGGCATTCTGCTGACAAAGGAGGGGATGAGAAAAGTAATCGAGGTCTATCACAAGGAAATGAAGACAAGCGTTAGACATCCAAAGCTGAAAAGAAACGTCACAAAGCAGCGCCTGATCAGACTTGAGGCGTATAAGCTGATACGGCATCTCCTCGGCGTTGCTGAGTATGAGCCCCTAGTGGCGTGGTTCTAGACAATATCACCAATCGGGTTCTTTTCCACTCCCATGCTTTCTCTTTTTGGCATTGAGCGGAGCTTGTAAATGACAATAGAATCTTCGTCCTTGTTGATAATATCCGTAAG
>JAMOPD010000406.1 GCA_027064745.1 Thermococcaceae archaeon | reverse complement strand
AACATCTCCCATATAATAACATTATAGCCGTTTCTAAATTCCTCAAGGAAAGTTTGATTCAATTAGTTCTAATGTTTTATCTATCTGTGATCTTCATAAAACAAGGTATAAAGAAAAGCAGGGGGCAATTACCGTTTCTGTCAATGCTCCTAGTCATTTATTTATACGTATCCCTCTGGAACATATCCATTCTTCCTCTTAATTACGTTCTAATGACCACAATTCCAGTAAGGATGCTTTCTAAGCTTACTCCTCAAACTTAAAACTTGATAGCCCCAATAACAGCGGGCTTTATGAGCGCACCTATCTCCTTAATGATGCCCGGAGCCTGCGTTCCCTTCTTGAGAACCAAGAGTGTCTCCATCAGACCGAGTTCCTCCAAGCGTTTAACATCTCTCCCATGTCCCGTCTTTATGAGAGCATCCTCAATTCTCTCGCTTACAGTCCCTGCAATGAATAGCTTGTCATACCCATCACTCAACCATTTTCTGATAGTTCTGAGCTGTTTCTCCGAGAATTCAACCTCAACAGTCCTTGTTCCAAATTCAACCTTTTCAATCCTAACCTCAACTGGAAGATAATCCACCCATCCAAACTTTCTTATCATTTGTCTGACCGGCATTTCGCCAAATGTTCTCTTTAGGTAATAGAGAGGCAGGAGAGCATCCTTAGGAGACGGAGAGAAAATCCCTATATCCACATATGCACCGTATCCAACTTTCCCAAGATCTATAAAGCGTCCCTTGTATATCTTCCCTTCGTTTATACAGCTTAATTTGTAAGGTATCTCTCCAAATTCCTCCCGAATAAGGTTTGTTGATATTTCCTCATCCTCACCCTTAACGCTCACCTTAACCCACTGCTTCTTTGTAATAGAAAGCTTCCATTCAACCTCAAGCTCCCCAATAAGAGACTTCAGCTTTCTGTTGAGTTTTTCAAAACCACTTCTATCTCCATAAACCTTTTCCAGAATAACAATATAACTCATTTTTCTCATCCCCGAAGTTCACAAATTAATCATTCACTCTTTCTTTTTTGTTTTCTTCTTTTTCGGTTTTTTCCTGAGTCCAAGCTCTATTTCAAGCTCCTCTATACGCTTCTTTAACTCGGCAACAATCTCAGTATTATCATACTGCATGAGCATCTGGCCACATATGGGGCACTGAAACTCGTATTCCATAGCCTCATCAAAGGTTAGTTTTGGATGTCCCGGAGTGCCGCAGTGATAGTAAATCTCACTTGTTTCTTCTTCAAGCATTTTTTTCAGTTTATTAAGCTCAGCCATCTTTTTTGCCCTCAATATTTCAGACAATCTTCTAGTTTCAAGGTGCCAGTAGTAATAGTACCACCCGGTTTCCTTATCTCTCGTTCTCCTGAACTCAGCAAGCTGGTTGTCATAGAAGATGTAAAGTATCTTCCTCACAGTATTAACTCTAATCCCAGTGAGTTCAGCTAGCTCTTCATCAGTTGCTTCACCTTTTTTCTCCAATGCCTTGATTACTTCAACAGCTTCTTCGCCTGCAATGTCCATTGCGAGCTCAAGGAGTTCTTTGTTCTTCTTTCTGGCCATAATAACAAACCTCCAGAACCATTTCAGTGGAATAATTTGAGATCTCTGAGGTGTTTCAATAATAACCTATGTCCTTAAGGCTATATATAGGTTTTTGTCAAAATAGGGGGGGTGATGAACAAAAAAGACCATTGACTAATCGGTAAAATACTCCTCTAAAAGTTCTTTTGCAGAAGGTTTGTAAAGTTCGATGACCTGAATATCCTCAATAACATTACCTTCTCTAAGCTTAAGCTTGACTTTGCCACCATAAACCTGGAGATCCAAGAGACCATAGATGGCATCCTCCGCCTCTAGAGGACTCTTGAATTTCATTATGTACTCCCCACTCTCATCAATCAGCTTAACCCAGTACTCATTTTTCCTTTTGAATGGCCGAGTAATTTTTGGTTTAAACTTATCGAGAGTTATTTCCAAGGAAGCCACCTCCAGTAATGACTAAAAGTTTTCAATCGTTCTAAACTTTTTAGATTACCATCTTTTAAGGATTTCTGAGGTGTTATACTTTAAGAACTTAACGATGCTTCTATCGGTACTGTCAGGATAAGTTAGACAGCCGCCAGGCGCTCTCACAGTTATCCCAACAGTATCCTTCTATCTATACTGCTAGGATAAGTTAGAGAACATCCTAATGGTCATAAAACTGGCTATTGTCAACCATTCCACCTTTCTATAACCAAAACCAACATGTAAAAATATATATGACTTACCTCAAGTAAAACAGTGGTGATAGAGTGAACGCTATTGAAGTCAGAGAGTTGAAGAAAAGCTATCCCAGAAAAATTCCCTTACCCTTCAGAAAAGTCCAGTGGGTTGAAGCTGTTAAGGGAATTAGTTTTGAAGTCAAGAGGGGAGAGCTCTTTGGACTTCTCGGGCCGAACGGCGCCGGAAAAACCACCACAATAAAGATGCTCACGACTCTCTTGGAGCCAAGTGGGGGAACGGCAACGATTCTTGGGCATGACATCCGCAGAGATGCAAGAGAAATTAGAAAACGGATAAATCTTGTGGCAGAAGGTGAGAGAACACTCTACTGGCGCCTATCAGCGTATGAAAATCTGAAGTATTTTGCAAGAATTTACTATGTCCCTAAGAGTGAGGAAAAGGGGAGAATTGAAGAGCTTTTAAAGCTCGTAGGCCTCTGGGAGAGAAAAGATGATTTGGTAATGAACTACTCTCGAGGAATGAAACAGCGGTTAGCCACAGCAAAAGCCCTGATAAATGACCCGGAAGTCCTCTTCCTTGACGAGCCCACTTTGGGCCTTGATGTCCAGAGCGCACTATTTGTGAGAGAGTTCATAAAGAAGCTCGTTGATGAGCAGAAAAAGACCGTTCTCTTAACAACCCACTACATGAGCGAAGCTGAAGAGCTCTGCAATAGAATTGCAATAATCGACCATGGTGAGATAATTGCCCTCGATATTCCTGAGGGACTAAAAAGGCTCGTAAAGGGTGAAGATGCTGTTGAAATAAAAATAAGGGATTTTCCTGCTGTGAAGTTAGAGAATTTTCCGTGGAAGCTCGCGGTAGTAAGGGAAGACACAGCAAGGGGAATAATAACACTCAGAGGACAGATTGATGAGGAGGAGTTGCCGAAGGTTGTTGAGCTTCTGGTAAAGAACGGTGCGAGAATTCTGAGTGTCGAACAGAAGGAGCCAACGCTTGAAGATGTTTTTATAAAGCTCACAGGCAGAACATTGAGGGATTGAAAATGCCTATTATCGCCGTAATCGAAAAGGAGTTCAGAATGTTCTTCCGCTATCCCCTCAGGGTTTTCAGCTCAATCCTAGTTGGTATTGTTTTCCTCCTCCAGTTTGTCTTCTTCGGACAGGCTGTGCTCGGGGGGAGATACTCCCAGCTCCTTGCATCTTCAACAGGAATCGGGGATTATCCCACATATGCTCTGGTGGGCTATGTCCTCTGGTGGCTGTCCGTTTCCCCCATGGAGGCATATGTCTGGGGAATCCGAAGGGAGCTTCAGAGGGACACATTTGAGACCAACATAGCAGCCCCAATAAGAATCACCGAACTTCTCCTTGGCCTTGCCTTGAGCTGGCTCATCATGGATTCCCTCTTAATGATAGTGGTCTTTGCATTCGGTGCTATAATTTTCCATATTTCCATAACATTATCCATTCTGCTGAAGTCTCTTCCGGTTCTGCTGCTCTCTTTCCTTGCTTTTCTTGGCTTTGGCTTCATCTTCGCAGGACTGGTAATGATGCTCAAGCACATAGGGCCTTTTGCTCAGATTTTTGAATTTTCAATGCTTTTCTTCTCAGGAATTTTCTTCCCGCTTAGGGTAATGCCCAAAATAGTGGTGAAATTCTCAAAAATTCTTCCCCTGACCCACTCTGTATCTGCCATAAGAGGAATCTTCATCGGAAAAAGCTATTCAGAAATTGCTCCATCCATAACCTGGCTCCTTCTTTTAGTTTTCATTTACTGGTTAATTGGTTACGCTATCTTCAGCTGGGCTGAGAAAGTAACGCGGGTGATGGGATATGGCGGTTACTGAAGAGCTGAGAGCATTGTACGGTGTTGCTGTTAAAAACTGGCGAATCTTTTTAAGCTACAGGGTGTGGATGATAAGCGATATAATGCTCGGCTTCTTCTTTGTGGGGCAGGCTCTACTCATAGGAATTGGTCTGACAGGGCAGAGAAACTCTTCTGCTCTGCAGAGGATAACAGGTTATTCTGACTACCTAACGTTTGCTGTCCTAGGCTTCATGGTTCTCGGCTTTGGTTTAACATTTTTGAGCGGCTTTGTGTGGAGTGTTGTTGATGAGCTCTATGCAGGAACCCTTGAATACTCCTTTGCATCGCCCATGAGGAGAATAACCTTTTTTCTGGGCAATGTTCTGGTCAGAATGCTCCTTTCTTTCCTCTATATGGCAGTCTATGTGCCCCTCTTTGTTCTCGTTTTTGATGTCCATATAAACCCTCTCGGTTTTCTCAGAGGCTTACCTGTACTTCTCCTAGGAACAATAGGAATGATAGGCCTTGGAATGACTACGGCTGGAATCGTTCTCTATCTGAAAGATCCCGGACCGTTTATAAATATCCTGGAGATGCTCGTTTTTGCTCTAAGTGGGGCAATGTATCCAGTGACAATTCTGCCAAAACCTCTCCAACTTTTAGCTAAGGCGATGCCATATGCCCCAACGAGTGAGGCCGTGAGAAAAGTTGTAGCATTTGGATACTCAAACGCACTGGAAGAGCTGGGTTATCTCCTCTTTATCTCACTGACTTATGTCATATTCGGTTATCTGGCATACAGATGGAGCGAGAGACAGGCAAGGACTGTCGGTCTGAAGAGCTACTAGAAAGGCAAACTAAGACCCAGCTCCACAGCTTTCTCCTTTATCTCTTCAAGGGGGATTATAGCGCTCCTCGCGCCGACCTTCTGGACGGTCAGATATGCGAGAAGCATTCCAAGCTTGGAGGCATCTCTCAAATTCCAACCATTGATAATGCCATATATGAGCCCGGCATCAAAAGCATCTCCTGCCCCTGTGGAATCCACAACCTCAGCACTTAACCCTCTGATTTCAAATATCTCTCCAGTTTTATCTCTAACCAGAGCACCTCCCCCGTTCAGCGTTACAATGAGGTTCTTTGCATCGGTGGCGCTTAGATCAAGGCTTCCAAATTTCCTCTTGTATTCGTCCTCATTCATGAGGAGGTAGTCAATTTTATCTTCTATACCTTCAGGAAGCTTTGCCTCCCCTATATCCAGAGAAACTGTGATGCCGTTTTCACTGGCGAAATTTATCACCTCCTTCAATATACCGGGAGGATTTGAGGAGAGATGAATATGTCTTGCTTTTCTCAGGTACTCAA
>JAMOPD010000405.1 GCA_027064745.1 Thermococcaceae archaeon | reverse complement strand
CTCAACAATACCTTGTTCCTTTAGTTCCCTCAGCCTCTCAAGGAGAAAAGCCTTGACTCTGTCAGTCAGTCCTTGGGTGTGGCTTTCTCTGTTGACTTTTAGGATCGCCTCGATGGCGAGTTTTTCAAGTTCCTCCTGTTTTCCATTAACCCATACCCAACCATTCTGCCCAACTATTATCCTTGTGTTCGTTAGCTTTTTGATCATGTTTATCATTGATCCTCCCTTACCAATAAGACGGGGTACTTTTGATGGGGTAATCTCAACTATCTGGCCTCCCCTCAGCGGTCCACCGTTAAAGGGCATACCTTTTGTTGTAAGGTCAATTTGATTCACTTCGTTGAATGCTTTTACCCTAGCATATATTATATCCCCAATATCGAATATCTTCCTGAGATCAGTCTTTACTAGGTCTATTTTCTCCTCAACAGCATCCTGAACCCTTAATCCTGCTTGATAAGGAGCTCCTATGTCCACTGTCCAGTTTGAGAATCTAACATCAATAATCTTTCCAATTACATTGTCTCCTACCTCTGGAATGTAAGGCCCTTCAAGGGGTATTACTCTTATAAAGTCATTTCTAACTTCAACAAGTCCTACTACTGTTGAATAAACTCTGTTTCCCTCTTTGAAAGTCCCTCTGCCGTTCTTGAATGGTCCTTGGGCTAAAAGTGTTCCTGGAACCACTAAATCCCTATTTTTTACAAAAACCCTTCTCATAGTCCCTTCCTCTCTATAAGTTTAGTTAAAGCAGAGCCCTTTGTAAGGGCGTTTAGTTTTTCATAAAATTCTTCCTCAACTCCACCGGGAATTTCAATAAGAAACATCCACGAGCCATCATTGGCCCATTCTTCTCGTTTTATATTTCCAAATTTTCTGACTTCTCCATAAGCCTTGCCAACATAGTCCCCCGGTATCTTAACCGCTATTATCTTCATTTCTATCTTCAAAGGAAGTAGCCTTCTCAGGCTTTTGATTATTTGAGGAACTTGGGCTTCAGCATCCTTAAATATATCAACATGAACGCCTGCCTCTTCCATAGCACGGAGGATTCTATCGACTGGATGTGGATAGCCTGTTCGCGGGTCGACTGCATGTCTGTGGATTATCGTCGCTATCTGCCTTTTCTTGTCCTCAAGCATCTCTCTTCTCTGTTGTTGTGTGAGTTGCACTTCACCCTTCTTCAGTATTATCTTTGCAACCTCATAGGGATCGCTTGTGCCAAATATCTTCTCCATTTCATGCTCACTTGCCTTATCTCCCTTGTGAGCATCTTTAAAAACATAAGGAGTGGCAAGAATTTCCTCAATCTCAACTTCTCTGCCTTCTTTGTAGTCTCTGGCGAGATATGGATCAACAAGTATCTCAAACGTCTCACCATGTGTCTTTAATCGGGCTATCACTGCCTTATCGACGCTGATTGGCATTGGAATCACCTCAGTAGTTGCTGTCAAGTTCGCTGTAGTCTTCACCCTTCTCTTCAACTTCTTCTTTTTCAAGTTCCTCTAAAGCCTTCTCCAAACAGCTAGCAACTTCTTCACTGCTTATTTTCTTGAATTTCTTGTCTTTCACGGTTATTACTGCCACTTCAATGTTTTCTGGGGAGGGCTTTTCCATTGTTTTAGCAAGTGCAAATATAGCAAGTCTAATGGCATCCTCTAAGTTCATATCCTCCCTGTATTTTTCTTCAAAGATTGCCATCGCAGTATTTCTTCCACTGCCTATTGCTACAGCTTTCCATTCGAAGTATGCTCCACTTGGATCTGTTTCAAAGAGTTCGGGCTTATCATTTACACCTGCCATCAGAAGAGCGGCTCCGAAGGGCCTCACTCCTCCATACTGGGTATGAGCCTGTTTTAGATCACATATCTTCTTTACTAGAACTGTAAGAGGAACCGGCTCGCCATAAGTTAAACGATAAATTTGAGCCTCTAAACGGGCTCTATCAACCAGAACTCTTGCGTCTGCTATTATACCGCTTGATGCAGCAGCTATATGGTCATCTATCTGGAAAATCTTTTCATAGCTTTCTGGTTCAATTAAACGGCTTGTTACTCTCTTTTCTACAGCCAGAACAACTCCTTCTTTGCACTTAACTCCGACGGCAGTTGCACCTCTCTTAACTGCCTCCCTTGCATACTGCACCTGGAAAAGTCTGCCATCAGGGCTGAAGACAGTTATAGCCCTGTCATAACCCGCCTGTGGTGGTACAAACGCCATTTTACATCACCTCATAGGTTATCGTAATTAATCCTAATTTCTGTACTTCCTTTATATACCCTCCGTCCAAGACACTAATTAAGTTTTTCTATCTCCCCTTAAGGTTGGAGTTCTTGTTGATGAATGTTATAGGTGTGCTGTCTACTCCTTCACTATCAAGCATGTGGTTCACTGTCTCTCTCTAAATGCAATGAGAGCCATCCTATGGGAAATTCTCCGAGCCATTTCAAGGGGTAAAAATGCCAGTAAAAATACCACAATAGCGATAACATAAGATGCCATTGGAGAGAATGGTTTAAAGATCATCAGCAGGAAAGCTATGAGCATTAGTACCAAGCCAATCCTCATGTATTTCATGTATTCTTTCTTCAGTATCTCTATCTTTTTTTCACTATTCATTGCACCACCAGCAGATTTTTATCTAAAAAGGCATTTAAGATTTTGGTGCTTCACATGAAGTGTCCATTTTGCAAGCCAAATGAAGATGTTTTACTCTACGAGAACTCTCTAATCAGGATTCTAATTGACTCATATCCAGCAAATCGGGGTCATCTCCTAGTGGTTCCTAGGAGGCATGTAGAAAAGTGGGAAAAGCTGGAAGAAGATGAAAAAATAGCCCTTCTTGAGGGTATTGAAATTGCTATGAAAAAGCTCAGAGAGGCTCTGAATCCTGACGGTTTTAACATTGGAATAAATCTAGGAAAAGCCGCCGGACAGACGGTTCCTCATCTTCATATACACATTATTCCACGCTGGGAAGGGGACTGTGCTCATCCAAGAGGAGGCGTCAGAAAGGCTGTTCTTGATTTAGAGGATGAAAACTTGAACCTTAAAGAGCGCTGGATAAAGAATAGGATGAATGAGAATGAAATTAAAATATTGAAAGCATTATTCAGCAATATCTAAAACATCAGCTTTCTGAAATTCTACTATTTTTTGGGCTTTATTTTTATGAGACGGTCTATTTTGCCACATCCTATTACAACTTCTTTTTGCAAAACCCGTTCATCCACAACTGGTCTTCACAGGTATTCCAACTCCACCTGTATCCTGACCTAACTTGGCTTTGCCATCCTCACGTTCTTAAAGAGCTTTTTTAGGCTTGCCCTTGATTCTCCGTCAACAATTACTAAAATAGGCCTTCCTTCAGCAATAAAGAGCAGAGATTTGATGACTTGAGATGGCTTCACGCCAAGAAGCTTTACAACCTGTGAAACGCTCCTAACCTCCTTCCCAATATCTACTATCTCACCGCCCAGCTCTTTTGCTATTTCCTCGACCAGAACAGTGCTCATGGGATACTTCCCCTCGTCCTTTTCTGAGCTTCCTTTCCACAGCCCCATCAAGTTCGTGAGCAAGTAGAGTGAAGTATATCACCACATCAGCTATCTCATCTGCTATGGGCTCCTTCTCAGCCTTTCTTATTTCTTCATCCGTTTTACACTGAAAGTGCTCCAGCACTTCTCCAAGTTCCACGGCAAGGGAAATTGCAAGATCTTTGGGAGTGTGCTACTTCTCCCACCGCCTCTCTTCCCGGCATCCAACAGCCCTCTCCGAAAGCTCCTTAAAATTCATAAGTCATCAGCTCCTTCTTCGGTGTGTATTATCCTTATCTCTTCTCTCTTCCCGGCATCCAACAACTTTCTCTGAGAGATCTTTAAAATTCATGGGCCCTCATCTCCTTCATACTCTCTAGATACCTCAAAAGCTCCCTAAGCTCTTCCTCTGAGAAGATTTTTTCGGCGATTTCTTCAGGCTCGAATTTGAGAAGATACTCTTTAATTTTTTTCAATCTATCCAGTTCATTCTCAAGCTCCAGAGAGCGCTGAGTAAATTCCCAGCTTGTATGAGGACTTTCAAAAACTCTCTGTTGGCTGGATACAATGGCAACTTTGACATTTGCTATGGCATCATCCACAATATCAATGAGTTCCCTAATCAGCATTTTTATGCACCAATGGTTTAAATATGATAAGCTATTTAAAGATTAAGGGTGAAACAACTATAGGTGAGGAGTATGGATTTTGATATGTTTATGGAGAGGTATGGGTATAAAATTCTATTAGCTATTTTTGTTGGAGTGGCAATAATAGTTGTGGGGATTCCTATAGTGGGTTTTATACTCTCAGTGAAGACTATGGGATACGTTGGAGGGGCTATATTGATAGCTGTTTTAGTCTATGCCCTAATTGTCAATAGGCGGGTTATGGATTCATATGCAGAGGCTCAGGGAAAGTACTTTTATGACCCGAAATATGGAAAGAAAAGATGATCTTGATTCTTTTAAAATTGATTCCTTGAAATGCAGAAAATTTTTCGATTTTATAGTGTATCTTCTGGAATAGGACTTTTTAACACCTCTAACAAATACTTCTCGGTGATAATATTGGAAAGTGTTAAGGTTTACGCTGATACTACTGTTATAAAAACTAAAAATCGGCAAAAAAAGCTTCTCATGGGCAACGAGGCGATAGCCTACGGTGCCCTGGAGAGCGGTGTTGTTTTCACCACAGGCTATCCCGGAACGCCCTCGACCGAGGTCATCGAGACGATAGCGAGGCTTAAACCGGAGGTCTTCGCCGAGTGGGCGCCCAACGAGAAGGTTGCCCTTGAGGAAGCCGCGGGAGTTGCGTACACCGGCCTAAGAACGCTCGTCACGATGAAGTGTGTCGGCCTGAACGTGGCAGCGGATCCGCTGATGAGCTTAGCTTATTCTGGCGTTGAAGGAGGTCTCGTAATCCTCGTGGCTGACGACCCCGGACCGCACACGTCTCAAACGGAGCAGGATGACAGATATTACGGCAAAATCTCGCTCCTGCCCGTCCTTGAGCCCGCCGATCCTCAGGAGGCCCACAACCTCATAAAGTACGCATACGAACTGAGCGAGCGCTATAAAGTCCCGGTAATCTTCAGGACGACCACGAGGGTAAACCACACGACCGCCGATGTGGAGGTCGGCGAGTTTGTTGAGCTTGAACGCGAGCCGAAGTTTAAGAAGGACATTGAGAGGTACGTCAGGGCGAGCATGGAGGGCAACAGGAAGAGGCACAAATGGCTCAACGAGACCCTGGCAAAGATAGAGGAGGAGTTTAACTCGATACCCTTTAACTGGATTGAAGGAGAGGGCAGAATTGGGATAATCGTCGAGGGCGCGCCCTACAACTACGTGCGCGAGGTTCTCCCGAAGATCGAGGGTGATTTCAAGGTTCTCAAGCTCTC
>JAMOPD010000404.1 GCA_027064745.1 Thermococcaceae archaeon | reverse complement strand
AGCCATAGCCACTTCAAGGGCAATCGTTGCCATTCTCGAAAACTTCCAGACAGAAGAGGGTGTCGTAAAGCTTCCTAAAGCTCTGTGGAAGTACACGGGCTTCAAAGAAATTTTACCAGCAAGCATGAAGGATAAGTGCTGTGCTAAGTAATGTTTTCACTTTTTGCTTTCAACCTAATAAAGGCAAGGTTTATATACACTGAATTACAGGACTATAGAAAGCAAAAGCCTGTCTCGCATATGGGATGGTTTTTTGCATCGTAGGAAGGTGATTAGATGAGAAAGATACTGTCTGTTTTGATTCTCGCAGCATTAATAACAGCCGCGAGCGGATGCATAAGCAGCAACCCTAAGACCAGCGTTGAAAAAACAGTAACAATAGGACATACGAAGGTCTACTACTCAGGTGATGTCTCCTTGAGTATGGCCAAGAATCTTGCCTTATTCCTCCAGAACGAATTTAGCTTTAATAACGACACCGACATATTCCTGACGAAGTCAGGCGGGGACTATACCGTGAAAATAACAAGTACCTATAAAAGTCCCGATGACATAGAACCGGCAACACGTTTTTACTTACATCTCCTTGCTTCGAGGATAAGCCAAGATGTCTTCAGTAATTCTCCTGTGACACTCACCATCATTACACAGGACTCAAAAGACCTCTTCTCCACCAAGAGTGAATACAGCTATGTTGCTTCAGGAGAAGTCAGAGTTTATTACAAAGGAACAACAAAAGAAGAAGCCCAGAAGGTTGCCGACTACCTCGTTTCTCTCGTAGGACAGAACTATGAATGGGACTTGATACTTGAACTTGAAAAGGATGACATCTACCGCATCAGCGCTCTTACTGGTGCCACAACTGCTGATCAGTTTACAGATAACCAGAAAAAGGCATATCAGGGGCTTGCAAAGGATCTCTCGGATATTTTGGGCGGAAAGGTCGAACTCACGGTTACAGATGTTGCCGGCAACAAGCTCATGACATTTGAAGGGGGATAATTAAACCCCGCTGGCCTCTCTAACTTTTCTCCTCACATTTGGATCCCTATCTGCTATTATTTTGAGCACTTCCTCAAATCCCATCCATTCTGGCACTTCCTCATTGAGATATATCCCCGTTCTCCCTATGCTGTCCCTTCTCGTGAGGATTTTAACACGCTCCTCGACTATGCCGATATCAACACCTAAAAGCTTCGCTACCTCGCTCTCCCTCCCAACAACCTCCCGCTCTATATGTCCTTTTTCAGTTGGAACTATCAGAATGAGCTTCTTGTTGACGCCAGGGACGCGCTGTTTATTTCTCACACCTTCTATATCTATCATCCCTCCCCATTTATAGAATTCAAGCTCTCTTTCAGTAGGATTAATCAGAGGAAATGTAACGGTGGTTTCCTCATCAATTTCAATGTGTCCTTTTATCAAGTGCCACGGTGTAGCCATTACAATTCTCCTCTCATTCACAAGACCTTCCAAGGCGAGTTCAATCAGATAACTAGGCACCTGATAGGGGATGACTATATCAATGTCGCTATCTCGCCTCACGTCTCCTCTGGCAACGCTACCGTAGAGCTGGGGGTCGAACTGGCTCAGTCTCTCCATTATCTCAAGGGCCCTCTGCCGTTTATCCCATAGGTATCTCCATCTCTTCGGTGAATAGACAATTTCTCTCTCATCCCATATTCTGACAACTTTCTCTCGCGGCATGATGTAAATTAATGCCCAAAAGTTTAAAGCTCTATGGATGGAGATTAAGGTAGCAAAAGCAGGTGGTGGAAAGATATGTCGATACTGGGAATGAACATAAAAAAGATTGAATTTGAAAAAACAGCCTCTGGAGCCGTGGGTGGTAAAATCGAAGTTAATCTCTCTCCAAAGATTAAAGAAATGCGTCTTGGAGAACTAAAGACTCCTACAGGAAAAATAAACGGTATAGAAATCCTATTTGAGTACAACATACGTTACAACCCTGAGATAGCCAGGGCGGTAATTACTGGGGAGGTATTTTATGCGCCTCCGCAGAAGGACAAGATAGATGAACTCCTTGATGTATGGGAAAAAGAGAAAAAAATGGATCCGTTGATGTTTGCTGAGGTTGTGAATTCAATAACCCACGAAATAACGCCTCTCATGATGGCAATAGCCAAAGAGATGAGGCTTCCATACCACGTACCTCTTCCAAGGGTTCAGGTAACTCCTGGTTCTCCTTAGTTTATTTCTATATTCAATGAACCTGACTAAATCCCTCAGCATTATATAGGAGTTTTTCTATTTTACCTAACTCTCCTGAATATCTAATAAAAGCATCCTCAATAAGTTCAAGAGCTTCTTTGTATTTTCCTTTTTTGATATGAAACTCGACACTTTCAAGAATCCCAAGGATATAAATGTCACTTTTTAATGCCGCAAGGTACTCCAATACTGATTTTCTAATTGTAACTTTATATTCCAACTTCGCAGACATTTCAAGAACGTTTTTATACACTTCTATTGCACTTTCAAATCTTCCAAGGGCTATTAATGCCTTTACCAGCTCCATAGATTTTTTAGCCGCTGTTTCAACTTCACCCATTGACTTGTATGTTCCTATTACTTGATATAGCATTCTGGTTACATTCAATCCTATGAGCTTTGCACGGCTAAAGTTTCGCCCTAAAAGATATGCATATTGAGCCTTCACTAAGAGTTCTGTTGTTCTATCGAGATCACCGTCAGCATAGCTAAGCTTACTGGCTTTCTCGTAATTCTTGCCTGCTGTGTCCATCATTTCCATGAAATGTAGATCATAACCAAAAAGATCCTTGATGAAAAAAGCCACCCTGAAGAAAATGTTAGCTGCCCCTACGTGATCATTCTTTTCAAGCTTTTCTTCAGCTATCTTTCCATACAGAGTAACAAGTTTTTCAGATATAAGACGAACGCCTTCTCTATCATTTATAATTCTGTAATGCCGTAGAGCTGCTTCATATACCTTAATAGCAGACGAAATATCATCTGCATTATAATATGCGTCCCCTAGATCCTCATACATATTGGCAAATTCCCTCGCATATTTCTGCATATTTTGAGAGTCCCCAAGAGCAGAGAATATTTCAAGAACATTCATGCAGAACTCCTCTAATCTATCGAGGTTAACCTCCTCCTTTTCAATTTCCCTAGATATCAACTGAATATACAGATATGCACTCTTAAGAAGTGGTGGACGAGACTTTTCTGTGGACTCCGTTCGATTTAACATAAACATTCCTATATACTTGTAAATTCTCGCAGCATCTATCAGATACCCTTTTGATTCGTAGGCTTTTGCCGCCCGGAGAAGGGCTTTCAAACCTTCTCCAACCTTACCATTAGTAATTCTTCTGAATCCAATTTGTTCAAGATCTTCTGGGGCTTCTGTCCCCAAGAGTGCCAAATTTCTCACCTCTTGTTATTTCAGACAACAACTAATTTCATAACAAACTTTAAAGTAGTTTTTATTTCGTTAAAGATTATTTAAGTATTATCGTTCAGTACATACTATCTCGGTAATAAACTGACCCATATACTTGTTAAGCATGTTATCCACTTATCTTAACAGTATAGTTCTGTATCCTGCAGCTTTTTTAAGTCTATTCATAACCGCCAGACCTAATCCTTTTTCTTCTATGCCCTCAGCGAGTATTATATCCACTCCCTTTTTATCCAACTCTCTAAGAGCTTTGAAGAGATTTCGGGCAACTTCCTCACTGTTCCGACCAAGATCAATGAACGCATCTGCATCATAAAACCCCCCTGTAGCCATAACTCCAACTTTAAGCCCTTCACGGTGGTATTTGTCTATCAGTTCTACTATCTTCTCATGAACCCTGTCCTTTTTTCCTTCAATTACAATAACTTGGGCACTTGGAGCATAATGTCTATATTTCATGCCAGGTGCCCTCGCAACATCAACTATACGCCCTTTCACTGCTGGATGGATTTTGATCTTGCCTATGACCCTCTCAATCTCCTCAAGAGGCAATCCACCAGGTCTTAAAAGTGTTGGAGGTTTTGATGTGAGATCAAGCACCGTTGATTCAACCCCAATTTCAGTTTCTCCCCCATCTATTATACACTCTATCTTTCCATAGAAATCATCCACAACATGCTCGGCAGAGGTAGGACTTGGTTTGCCACTTATATTAGCAGAAGGGGCCGCTATTGGTTTTTTACTAAGTTTAATCAATGAGAGAGCGATTTCATTAGCAGGCATTCTTACTGCAACAGTATCTAAACCCCCAGTTGTTATCGAGGGGACCTCATCCCTCTTAGGGAGAACAAAAGTTAGTGGACCTGGCCAAAATCGTTTAGCAAGTATCTTCGCTTCTTTAGGGATTGTGCTGGCAAGCTCATAAAGTTGCTCAAAACTGGCTATATGAACTATCAGGGGATTATCTGCAGGCCTGCCTTTTGTTAGAAATATCTTTTTTACAGAATTTTCATTTAAAGCATCACCTCCAAGGCCATAAACAGTCTCAGTAGGGAATGCAACAAGCTTCCCTTCTTTAATGAACCTTGCGGCTATCCTGATCTTTCTGAGATTTAGACTTTCTTTCATGTTGATAATTATGGTCATGGCCTCACCCCAACATTTATGAAATATAAATGCTATTAGGTAATTGTGAATAACTATGCTCAAGGGAGATGAGTATCTGTTCCAATTCTCAATTCGAGAGTTAAAAAGGTTATTTAAGAATGCCCCATTTCTTGAGGTAGAAGAGAACTTTGAAAAAGAATTACCCGTGATCAGGGTCAAATCAACGGAAGAGTTTCTCGATGTATGTGATAAACTAAACCTCCTTGTGGAATATGTCTTGAATAAGGAAAGTAGGATGGTGAGATTCTCCACCAGTTATCAGGGTAGACTTCTTGTAAATGAAATATCCCTTGATGAACTTTCAACGCTAATTAACAGAATGAGAGAGATTAAAGAGAGTGTAATTTAATGTATATTTCCTCGATTTTGCGAGAAATTGTTTTCCATTGATACTGTTTTGAGACTTTGGAACCTAGACATCCCATTTTATGTGCCGTTTTTTTCTCAAGTAATAGTTTGAAAGCCTCTACAAGATCCTCAAAGCTTTCAAATAGAAT
>JAMOPD010000403.1 GCA_027064745.1 Thermococcaceae archaeon | reverse complement strand
AAGAAGGTCCTGAACTACCCTTAAATCTGCTCCTCCCTTCAAGAGCTCAGTAGCGAAACTGTGACGCAGAAGATGAGGCCCTTTACCTTCCACCCTAATCCCCGCCCGCATCAAGGCCCACTTGACCAATTTCCACACACTCTGGCGTGAAATGGGCCCTCCCATTCGATTCAAAAACAAATATCCTCTTTCCCCTGCTTTTATTAACAAAGGCCTTTCCTTCTCCATATAATCTCTAAGCAACAACTCAGCTCGCCGTCCAAACGGAACCACCCTTTCTTTCCCACCCTTCCCTACGACTCGAATAAAACGAGAACCAAAATTGATGTCAGGAAGCTTTATCCCCACTAACTCCGAAACCCTCAAACCTGCTGAAAATAAAAGTTCAATTGCCGATGCATCTCTATAGCGAAATTTCCGCTTGCCGTTCAAAATCTGGTTAATCATATCATCTACCACATTTGTTTCCACCACATCTGGCAATCTTTGCTCTGTTTTTAATCCTGAAACCACAGAAAACGGATATTCTTTTATTTCTCCTTCCCGATAAAGGAATTTATAAAAACCTCTCAAGGCAGAAATAGCCCGATTAATCGAATTCTCCGATGGCCTCCTCTTTGACAAGAACCGCAAAAAATCCTGCCAATGTTCAAGGGAAAAACTACGATAATCAATTTGCTTAGAAGAAAGAAATTCAATAAACAGATCCAAATCCTTTTGATAAGAAACCAAAGTGTTGATGCTAAGGCCCCTTTCTATTGATAAATAGTCAAGATATGCATCTATAAGAGTTCGCATAGGAATGGATTGGATTCCAATTCATGTTTTAGAAGCGTAATCTCTCCATGCCCAGCGTAAATCGTAAGGTCACCAGGAAGTGAAGCGAGTTTGAGTAAAGAAGACTGCATGGCCTCATAATCCCCACCTGGCAAATCCGTCCTGCCGATATTTCCTTTAAACAGTGTATCTCCTGTAAATAAAGCATAATCTATCCGTAAAGATATACTACCCAAGGTATGACCGGGGGTGTGGATAACCTCTATATCGAATGGACCTATACTTAATCTTTCATCCTCGGAAAATATATGATTAGCCGGAGGTGATATAATCGGCAAAGAAAAATGAATCGACAAATTCAGATTCGGATCCGTAAGCATAGGCGCGTCCAAAGTATGGATGTATATAGGCACTGAAAAGAATCGATTACCTCCTATATGGTCAAAGTGCCCATGTGTGTTAATTATTGCAATTACATCAACCCCCAAATCATCAACTTTAGTCTTGACCATCTGCGTTGCAGGATCTATTACTATGGCCTCTTTCCCGGCAACAATTAGATAAGAATTAGTCTCTAATTCGCCGTTTACTATCCTAATCACATCCATGTTACGTCATTACCTAATAATTAGACTCTGGTAAAACTCTTCGCTCTGCCGACTCGGGAGAAACTCACGATGAAAGTCTCTTCTCAACTCCTCTATGCGATTCTTTATCCTGGTAAGGGGAAGTCTTGACCGCTGTAGTTCTTCCAGATCAGAATATATCTTTCGTAACTTTTGCACATATCCCTGAAGCTTTTCTTTTTTCTCTGGGTAATCATCGGGTATGTAATCATTGAGTATCTCAAGATTTCTTATAGCCTGCTCAACGCTCTCTCTCTGACGCTTGCGACTCTTGGAATCGACTGAACTTCTAAACTCATCAATCCAGACCTTCGCAAAGACAAAGTGCCTCTCATACACCATTCTTGGATCTAACTGATACTCAGACTTTGGGGCAATGACCTGACTGGCGTTCTCCTTGGGTTTCCGAATAAACTTTTTCGTGATACCAGTGCATCCACTTAACACAAAAGAAAAAGCCAATATTATAATAACTCGCTTCATCTCTTCTACTCCTCGGCAGTTACCCGTAAAACTTCCTCAAATGTAGTTATACCCTGCAAAAACAACTCAAATGTGTTTTGTCTCAATGTACGCATTCCACAGTGCTTCACCGCAAACTCCTTAATTTCATGGGAAGTAGCTCCCTTTAATATCATTTGTCTTATATCATCGTTTAACGTTAACGTCTCAATTGTGGCTATACGTCCTAAATAACCGGTATTACGACACTTCTCACACCCTCTCCCTTTATAGAATACCACCCCTTTAGGATATTCAAAACCTTCTTTCTCAAATACCTCAGGAGGTATTTCTACCTCCTGCTTACAATGAGGGCATATCCTTCGACATAACCTTTGTGCAGAAGCTAAAACCAGAGAAGAGGCAACCAAAAAAGGCTCAACTCCCATATCTATCAATCGAGTTATAGCACCAGCAGCATCATTGGTATGCAATGTACTCAAGACCAAATGTCCTGTAAGCGAGGCTTTAACAGCTATATCTGCCGTCTCGGAATCTCGAATCTCCCCCACTAAAATCACATCCGGACTCTGGCGCAATATAGCTCGTAAAGCAGAAGCAAAAGTAAGCCCTATTTCATGATTTATTTGTATCTGCGTAAGCCCCTCTACCTGGTATTCCACTGGATCCTCAACAGTTATGATATGAACCTCTGGCTTGTTCAATTCCTGCAGCACAGAATACAACGTCGTTGACTTTCCACTCCCCGTTGGACCAGTAACCAATATCAACCCATACGGATGTTTCACTGCGTTTTTAAATTCCTCCAATGGTTGGGGAAGAAATCCAAGTTTATCCAATCCCACCTGAAGATTGCTCTTATCTAAGACCCGCAATACAAACTTCTCCCCAAACACAGTAGGCAAAGAAGAAACCCGAAAATCTATCAGCTTGCCCTTATGACGTAACCTAAACCTACCATCCTGAGGTATCCTCCACTCAGTAATGTCCATACCAGACATTATCTTAAGTCGAGTTAAAATTGCAGGCTGACGCTGTTTAGGAATGGTCAATATCTCATGCAATGCGCCATCTATCCTATATCGAAGTCTTATACAATCTTCCATTGGTTCTATATGGATATCACTGGCCCTTTGATTTAATCCCTCTTTTATCATCAAATTGACCAATCTTACTATCGGAGCCTGTTCGCTCTCGTCTATAACCTGAGCTGACACTACCGAGTCATCCATAGTGTCCATCACAGTCTCTATCTCATCCTCAGAAAAATCCATTTTGTTACTGGCAGAACGGAACTGAGAAAGGAATTCATCAATATCAGGCGGGAAACCCAAAACTGGAACAATTTCATATCCTGTTATCGCAGCCAACTCATCCTTTAGCAAAACATCCAATACATCATCCATTACCAATGATATTGTCTTTGCCATAACCCCAATCGGAATCACGTGTTTTTCAAACATTGTGCTCAGAGAAAGCACATCCGTATTTATCTTTTCCAACCTTACCTTGTTAATATCTATCCACGGTATCTGAAGCTCATCAGATATCAACTCCATCAATGTAACCTTTTGAAGTGGTGTTTTATTGACTATAACAGTGAACAAATCCTCATCGCCTTGCAAACTCTTTATTTCATCTACCAAACCAGAACCAAACCGCTTTTGCAAGATCTCCAATACCCGGGAATCTATAAATCTTCTCCTTTTAGCCATGATCCTATCACTGTGCAGTTACTCTGAAGACCTCCTCTATACTGGTTAATCCTTCAGCCGCTTTCATAAGCGCATCCTCACGCATGGTCCGCATACCTTCTTCTATAGCAGCTTCCCTTATATCCGGTTCTTCTTTTCCTTTAGCAATAAGGTCTATAATCCTTGGAGACATCAGCATTATCTCAGCTATGTTAGTTCTACCTCTATAACCTATCCCCAAGCACTTCTTGCAACCAACTGGTTTATAAAAGGTCTTTCCCACATATTCCTTACTTATCCTGAGAGATTCTGCCATTTCTTCGGTCATAACATAGGGCTCTTTACACGAATCACACAACCTTCGCACCAAACGTTGTGCCATTATTCCCACCACTGATGCAGTAATCAAAAATGGCTCAACTCCCATATTTACCATTCGCACGATAGCTCCTGGAGCAGTATTAGTATGTAGCGTAGTCAATACAAAGTGCCCCGTCAAAGCTGCCTTTATTGCTATATCCATGGTCTCATGATCTCGAATTTCACCTATTAAAATTATGTCAGGGTCCTGACGTAATATAGATCTTAAGGCAGAAGAAAATGTCAAACCTACTTCTGAATTTACCTGTACTTGATTAATCCCTCTTAATTGATACTCTACCGGATCTTCAACCGTAATGATATTTTTTTCAGGGGAATCAATAAACCTTAAAATCGAATACAGAGTAGTAGATTTACCACTTCCTGTAGGGCCAGTTACAATAAACATACCATGTGGTCTACGAACACAGCGTTTTATTCTTTCCAAAGTGTCAGCATGAAAACCGAGATTATCAAGGTCTAACATAACTGCACCTTTATCTAATATTCGCAGACATGCCTTCTCCCCAAAAGATGAAGGAACAATTGATATGCGGAAATCAACGATACGGCCACCTATCTTCATTCGAAATTTACCATCTTGAGGAATTCGATGTTCAGAGATATCCATACGGCCAAGGACCTTAATTCGAGAAATAATAGCCTCGTGCAAAGACCTCGGAGGAGATTCAACTTCTCTTAATATACCATCTACTCTATACCTAACCCGCATACGTTTCTCAAAAGGCTCAATAAATATATCGCTGGCTCTAAGCTCTACACCCATCTCTACTATTCTGTTCACAGCACGAACCGCTGGAGCCATCTTTTCCTCTATATCTTCTTCATCCTGATCCTTTTCTTGTTCTTCACTCACTAATTCAATCTCCTCATCAGAAAAATCAGTCAATAGAGTTTGAAGCTCTTCTGCACTACGATCTTCTACTACTCCTTCTTCTTCCTTTAAAAATCTTTCTAAAAATTTCCTAAACTCGCTTTCTGGCGTAAGACAAACCGCCACTTGTTTATTAGCCCTCACTCGAAGATCATCCACAGCTATATAATTCCAAGGATCCACCATCGCAACAGTGATAACATCTCTAACTACAGATATTGGCACGATTTTATGTCGTTTCATAACCTCTACTGGAATTATTTTTAAAATATCTTCATCGATATCCAGCTTAGTCAGTCGTAAGAATGGAATCCTTAGCCCCTTAGCCAAAACCATAGTAAGCAACTCTTTATCTACCAATTGCAAAGCAACTATTGCATCAAAGAAATCTATCTCCTTTTCCTTAGCATAACTGACAATACGAGGGATATCTGAACGGGAGATTATTTCTTCCTTAATCAATATGTCAACAAGCTCTTCCTTAAGCCACCCCATACTGCTCCTTATATCTTTTCAATACTTCTTTAATCTCACTTGGAGTAGAAATAAAGGCTACAGCATCTAAGGTTGCTTCTTGTTTAATATACTCAACCAATCTTTTACTTAAGGGATTGGACGTCACAATACTCACCATTGATTCTATTTGCTCTACAGGAACAAATTC
>JAMOPD010000402.1 GCA_027064745.1 Thermococcaceae archaeon | reverse complement strand
TGTATGAGGGAAGACATTATATTCTCTACCTGGATTCCAGTAACAACGAGCATTATGAAGAATACACTTCTGATCCCCAAACTAGGATTAACGAGCTACTAAAAGCCGGTGTCAAGGATATGCTAGTGTTTAATCCCACTAATATATTCCAAGGTCAAAATACTGACCAAGTCATATACAACTACACCTACTACAAAAAACTCAGGATATACCAAGATGGGGAAATTTATAGTGGACAGTGGATCTGGGATATAGACCCAGCCAACAATCTCTTCACCCTCTACCTGCATGTCAACACATCAAACAAAAAGTTTCCCAAGGTCTTTATTGATGAAAATGACATGATAACACTCCCAATTAACGGTGGTTTGCATATAAAAGCGATATTTGAAAAGGACAGTAAGGGCAATGTAATTGGTATCCAAGGTTACAAGTTTATCCGTATAGATAGCCTACAAAAAACGGTCACAATAACCGCCCCTAAGGTTGAGGTCACCAGCAACGTTGAGGAGTTTATAATCAACGATACAGAACTAACAAAGCTACCATCAAACAAGAACGTCATAATAGTTGGAGGATGGGTGAGCAACAAAGCATGGAAAGTACTCGAAAGTGCATATGGCAGTGAGATGGTGGCTTCCATCAAAAACGAGATAAACAGCAAGGGATATGTGGTTAAAATACTACGCAACCCCTACAACTCCAACTATAGAGTTATAATCCTTGCGGGAAAAACTCACAAAGAGACAGAAAAAGCAATCGAGAAATTTATGGCCGGATTTTAATTTTCCCATTTTATCTTTAATTGCAAAAAGAAGCTTATTTAACCTTCTGATTTAAGCCTAAATAAGCCTTTTTAAGTGATTTAAGCACAATGTAATGGTTTAGGGATGTTAATAAATTTTTTGGTTAAATCTTCAAAATTTTATAGAAGCACGTAAAGATTTTAACATTTCGATAGATTTGTAATAGAGTTTGTCTGGTTAATCTAAGCTCCTTCTCACAAATCATCAAGATTTCACAATTTGCAGACATGGTCGTAACGTTTCGATAGATTTATAAGCGAATTTTCTAACCCCTTACCTATGAGTCTGGGGGATTACAGAGGATTCAGCAGGGATGCAAAGCTTGTCGTTGCATACTCCTTCTTCGGATGGCTGGGAGGCAATATAGCCTGGTTTATTCTACCTTTTTACTTCAAGGCCCTTGGCATGGATTTCACGGATATTGGAACCTTATTTTCAATTTCAACGATAGTGCAGTCCCTCCTCCTTCTAGTCTCGGGCCAGATAAGTGTCAGGCTTGGATACAAGAGAACGGTGCTTCTGGCATTGTTTTTCTATCTGGTTGCGAGAATGCTTCAGGTTTTCTTTCCTGTTTTTTGGGTTCTAATGATAGCGTCGGTACTCCTTGGGACGGGAACAGCTTTAGAATGGCCTGCATTAACCGCGCTCTTAAGCGGTGAAACCACAGATGAAAAGAGACACTACCTCTTCACGCTAAACAGTGCACTTGGAACTGCAGGAGCGGCTTTTGGAATGATCTTAGGAGGGGCTCTCCCAAAAATCCTCGACGGTTCGTCTCCATACAGGTACACGCTGCTGTTCACAATTTCGTTCCTGATGATTCAGATGATTCTGATAGCGTTGGTTTCGCCGGTTCTGAGAAAGGAGGAGAAGAGGCTCAGAATCAGAAGGAATCTGCTCATTAAGATAGCTAAATTTTCCTTCCCCAACGTTCTCATCGGCCTCGGGGCGGGTGTTACTATACCATATATGGGGCTCTGGTTCAATCTCCGCTTTGGAACCGAGCTGGAGAGCATAGGTGGATTGTTTGCCATCCAGCAGATGATAATGGCCTTTGGGATGTTTCTCATGCCCCTCGTAGCGGATAGAATCGGGAGTGTTAAAACCGTCGTAGGATTTAACGGGAGTGCAACTGGCCTGATTGTTGCCCTGCCATTTGCTCCGGGCTTTTTAATCGCTGCCCTGATTTATACAGTCAGAACCATCCTGATGAATATTGTCAATCCGATATGGGATGCCTTTGCCCTGAAATTTTTTACTAAGGAGGAAAGAGCAACTTCAATAGCACTGCGGAGCTTCGCATGGACTTCGACCTTTGGTATAGGCCAGTATCTGGGAGGCAGGATATTCGACTACTCCCTTACAGTTCCATTTTTCATCACAGGGATTCTCTACGGGCTGGCGGTTCTTGCGATATGGGTTCTGTTTGTTGGATACGAAGAATAGACGTAGCATGACAAAATACAAAAACAAAAAATAATAAAAAAGTATCACTCCCTGTAGAGCTTGTCATAATACTCTCCAAGCAGGTTTCTGGCGATAGTTTCTACTCCTAGCTGCTCCCATCTCCTCTTTGAGGAATAGTAGAGTATCAATCCCAAGATAAGCCATAGTATCAGGACACCATACTCGTGTGGCCATTCTAGGCTCATCGAAGTTCCTGGGATTAAAGGCAGTATCACAACTACCGCAACTAAAATCAGGGCAATTATAGCCGTTAATACCCCTCCAGGTGTTCTGAATGGTCTTTCCAGCTGTGGATATTTCTTCCTCATGACTATCATGGAGATGGCTGAGATGCCCCATGCAACACCGATCGCAACTCCCGTTATGTCAAGGAACCAGGTTAATGCACCCAATCCAAGCATTCCAAAGCAAATTGATACTGCCGTAGCTAAGATAAGGGCGTTTGTGGGCGTGCCGTATTTGGGATGAAGCTTTGAGAAAGTCTCCGGTAGAAGTCCCATTCTGGACATGCTGAAAACGAGCCTTGAACCTGCAAGAACCGATGCATTCCAGCTCGTAACCAAACCTATAAATCCTGCCAGCCACATTATATAGCCCAACGGTTTAGCGATTGTTGCCATCTCATCTATTAGTCCCCTGCTTAAGTTTACAGACTGGGAGACAGGGAGCATTATTGCTCCTGCAAACATTTCGAGTATGTAGAAGAGTCCAGCGAGGGTTACTGAAAGAACTATTGCCAGTCCAAACTTTTTCTCTGTAACTGCACTTTCCTCTCCAATCATCGTTAGCATTGAGAACCCGGTTAGGTAGCCAATTGTTATCAATGCGAATCTTAATGAGGATTCAAATGGAGATGTTCCCTTTGGAAACAGCGGGTGCATGTTTGAAAGTGAGCCTTTGGCCAATGCAACTATTAGAGCCAATGCACCAATGCCAATGAGTATCAGGAACATTATCATCTGGAATCCCTGAGCGAGTTTAACTCCTCTGTAGTTCAGGTAGAAGAAGAACAATGCCCCAGCGATTCCTAAGAGTAACGAGGGTAGATACACTGGAGTTCCTGCAACCGAGTATATGGGGATGGTGTTAAGCTGAGGGAAGAACCAGCTCAGGAGTAGAGGTAAGCCTATAACGTAGAAGCTCATTGCCCCGGTTATGTATCCAAGGAATAACATCCATGCTGCAAAGAAGGAGCCCTTAACTCCAAATACTGGATATGCAAATGCCACTTCTCCACCTTCTCTTTTGATCGCAGCCCCAAGTTCAGCATAAGATAGTGCTATCAGAGCAGCCATGAGAGTCCCGATCATAAAACCAAAAATGGTACCTCCAGGGCCATAGAGTTTGTAGAATCTTGTGTTCATGTATGTCCAGCTTGTCCCGATTATGCCCGCCATTCCAAAAGCAAGCAGGCCAAAAAATGTAACCTCCTTCTTTAAGCCACCGGAGCTCATTCAATCACCCCACGACCTTTTTAAAGACCTCTAAAAAGTTTTCTCCAAGAATACGCTTGATATCACGCTCACTGTATCCTCTCTCTATGAGTTTTTCGGTGAGCTTTGGGACATCAGAATCTCTTATCAAATCCTTTGTGTATATGTTATCCAGAGGCAAGTATCTCCTCTCCTCTTCACTGAGGTATTTCAGCGTGTAATCAAAGAAATCAAATCCCAGTCCCACGTGTTTAACTCCGACAAGCTCGACTATGTGGTCTATGTGGTCTATTAGTTTATCGAGTGTTGGTTCCTTCTCATCAACAAATAGTCCCGCAGCATTCATGCCAATAACTCCACCTCTCTCGGCTATTGCCTTTATCTGCTCATCTGTCAAGTTTCTTGGATGGTTTACAAGTGCTCTGCAGTTCGAATGAGATGCAATGATAGGGTCATTTGAGAACTCTATGACATTCCAGAAGCCCGGATCGTTTAAATGGGAGACATCTATAATTATTCCAAGCTTGTGGGCTTCTTCAAGCACTTCAATGCCAAATGGAGATAATCCTCCAGGTGTTCCTGATTTCTGCGGCTTTAAAAATGCCCCATCCCCTACATAATTCCGCCTGCTATGTGTCAAGGTGAGCACCCTAAGTCCCAGCTCATAGAATATTCTGAGAATGTCAATGTCATTTCCTAAGGGTTCTGCACCTTCCATTCCAAGGATAAAGGCTATCTTCCCACTCCTATATGCATCCATTACCTCTTTGTAGTTGCGGCAGAGTGAGATTTCAGGAGTAGTTTCAAGCTCTTCATAGAAGTTTGAAATGTAATCTAAAGCATGTCTCAATGCCATTTCCGGTAAGGAGCTATTATCTAGGTATATTGCAAGCACTCTGGCATTTATTCCCCCTTTCTTCATATCCGGAAGGAAATCTTCGGCAATGACGTTCTTCCTGCCAGCTTTGTGCTCTCTAAAGACGTTGTATAAAATGTCGGAATGGGCATCAAACACAAACGCCTCTTCATGGATCCCCATTCTAATCACCTCAGCATTGTGTATGGATAAAGATGAGGAGCCGCCAGCACAAGCAACTCAAAAATCCTATATCCCTCAATTATGTTATCAGCTTTGTATCTGATAGTTTTTCCATCCAAGCGCTCCACAAAGGGTAAAAGCTCTGCAACATCAGCCATTTCGCTTCCTAGAAATCTAACTCTGAATTCAACGGGGCTTTCAAGTTTTAAGGGTGTTATCTCCCCGTTTTTGAACTTTTCGGTGGCGTTGGAAATTCCGAGTTTGAGGTTAGCTTTTATCTTCTCCATGCTTGGACTTACAGCTGAGAATCTTGAGAGGGAGCGTTTAAGCGCCACTCTTTCAATCCAGGGCGCAAACTTCTTGACATCATCTTCGAGAAGTTTTTCATCTCCTGCCACAAGTATTACGGGAATATCGTAATATCCCAGGGCGTAGGCATTTAACAGGAATTCGCTGACTGGCGTGCCATTTATCCTTAACTCATCTATGGATGAGCTGCTGTAGGTGTGGTCAAATGTCGCTCTTCCCGTTCCTGCTTTTGCATGGTATCCAAGAAACAGGGCAGCATCACAGTTTTTAGCTTCACTTATCATGGCGAGGGGTCTTGGGAATCCTCTCACGAGGGTGGTGTATTCCGGTAGCTCTTCAGGAATTAGGGTTACCATAGGTCCGTGGCTGTCTGCAACTATAACCTCATCAAAACCGTTCTCGTGGAGATACTCTGCCGCTGTCACTGTAAGCTCTGTGGCAATTTTTCTTGCTTCTGAATACAAAGCTCCTTTAACAAAAAGATGCTCCCCACTAACAATAAATGGTAGGCCTTCTAAATCTACAGAGATAAACGCTTTCATAACAATCACCACATTATGATAATTTTTGAAAAAGGTATTAACTCTTTTGGTCATATTTTTATTGATTTCTTGTTAAAATTTTAAGGATTATAATGTACTAGCAGAATATCTTTTAATCGAATTACTGAAACTAAAATTAAACTTTAGGCTCTCCAATCAGAGATTAGTTAGAATAAGGTACCCAACATACTCTCCAAATCATGTTTTAGCCTTTTTAAAATTTCTTCTGAAACATTTTTCCCATACTGTCAGGGTAACTGTGAGAGCGCCTGATAGCAAATTTAGTACAACTACTAAACGACCCCTCTGACTTATCCTGACAGTATCCATTTTCCTGAACTGGACTATATCATAAACATCAGGATATCTAATTCTCAGCATTCTAATTGCTTCATGAGCTGGAAGAAGCATTCCTGTATCCCGGTATACAAGATAAGCACTGAAAATATAAACTCCCTCTGTGTAGATTTAAAGGCTAATCTCAGCTTAGCCTCATTCAAAAGTTCATCTCCCCTTACTAAACATTCGTATATATGATTTGAGTTTATCTTCCCATATCATTAGAGTAGACCCCCCAATATGGTACTTTCAAGAAAATAAACTCACACTAGTCAAGCATATTACAGTTACATGGTATAATCTTATAAGCCGGAGCATTAATAAATCTGTTGTTATGAAGGCTGAAACTGTAGCATGGATGGTGTTCATTGGAATAGTAATATATGTGAGCTGGAAAGTTATCGAGCCTTTAGTAACGTCCATCTTTTTTGGTATTATTACAGCATATGCACTATATCCGATTCATAAAGCACTCTCACAAAGGAGGGGAATAAAAAACTCGGCTTTCCTTATAACATCCTTGATGTTAATAATCGGAAGCACCCTAACAGTGGAGATGATTTTAATTTTTGGGAAACTTATAACATCTTTTTACGAGGATTTTTCAGCATTCACGGAGTGGATTAAAGGTTTTTATTTTCCTTTTGGAATCTCGCAAGCTATTAACAGCTTTTTCAACCAGTTAGGACCCAATTTATCAAAATACATATCAGCTCAAGCATTTTCGCTTCCATCCTATTTGCTTCAGCTTGTAATCTTTTTCTTTGTGATATACTATTCCCTATACCACTCAGAGGACATAAAAGCACAAATTAGAAGCCTCTTTCCCCAAAAACAAAAGAAACTTGGAGAGAAGCTTATTCATAACGTTGATATCACCTTACATGCTTTAATACGAGCATGGCTCCTTTTAAACATAGCCAAAGGATTTTTAATGACGTTGGGATTTCTGATATTCGGAATCTCAGATGTTTATACAGCTATTGTCGTTGGAATTTTAACTATTTTATTTAGTTTTGTTCCCCTCTTGGAAGGCTGGATGTTCTGGGTTGCTGGGGCACTCTATCTGTACAAGATAGGTGCTCTATGGAAGGCTATAGGTATATCAATTTATGGAGCTGTTCTGGTATCTCCTATGCCAGATTACACAATAAGACCACTGTTAGTTGCAAAAGAAGCTAAACTTAATGAAGCAATAGTATTTATTGGGATGGTAGGTGGAATTTGGGCGTTCGGCATAAAAGGAGTACTCATCGGTCCGATTGTATTGAACATCACACTCACACTGTTGAGGGAGTGGAAGGAAATTAAAAAAGTCCAGACTTCAGTATTCTAGCTCCCCTCTCCTCAAGCTCCTTTAAAACCTTTTCTTCATCTTCGGGTTTTATACCTTTTATGGCATCTTTAAGCAGGTAAACCTCAAAGCCATGCTTTATCGCATCAAGTGCTGTGGCTTTTACACAGTACTCAGTAGCAACGCCGCAGATATAGACTCTTTTAACACCTTTTCTCCGTAGGATCTCGGCCAGTTCTGTTCCCTCAAAGCCAGAGTAAGCCTCTCTATCTGGTTCGGTAGCCTTTGAGATTATCACCGTATCAGCGGGCAGTTCCACAACGAATTCAGCTCCGGGAGTGTTTTGAACACAGTGCTTCGGCCAAGGCCCACCACGTTCTTTAAAGCTCACATGATTCTCAGGATGCCAGTCCCTCGTGGCGACTATAAGTGCCCCTTTTTCCCTGAACTTCTTGATGTATTCATTGCATCTGGGGATTATCTTATCCCCCTCCGGTACGGCTAGAGCTCCTCCAGGCATAAAATCACGCTGCATATCCACAACTATCAGGGCCTCCATATTCACACCTCCAGCTTATCTTTAAACTTAGACATATCAACCCCCTTATCCATTCCAAACAGATAAACCAGTATCTTCTCGTCAAGGTCACCATAGCGCTCTTTCAGCTTTCCTGCTTCTTCAATGACATCTTCCACACTCCATCCCAGTGCTCTTGCTATATAGGAAGCCATTTCATCTCTCAAGCATTCTTTTTTCTCCTCATTCTCTAAAAGCCCTTCATTGATTATCAGAGTTCCATTCTTCTCTACAATCACACCACTTTTAATACCTCTCTCAATGAGCTCTTTAGCTGATTTAACGTCCATAAGCTTGAGGGTAAAAACCAGTATACCTATTAATTCCTGCTTGTTAAACTCATTAGATCCTTTATAGAGAATCGCATTTCTCAGGGATTTCACCAAAGCTCACCAAATAGAATTAGGTAAAAGAAATAAAAAAGCTTTACTAAGCTCCAGGTCCTCCTCCCCCACCCCAGTAGAACAGAGCAAATGGGAAGTCAAATATCTGCCTGAGCCTGTCAGATGGAGACCTCGGAAAGTACATATATGCCGTGTGCATCCCCACAACTCTGTCGTTTTTCATTTCATAGATATAAAGTTTCACAACGGGCAAAAATGGATACCCCTGAATCACGACAATCTGGTCGACATTTTTTATAAATAAACCTTCCTTTTCGGATGCTTCAAGCTTGTATCCCTTCAGAAGTCCAAAGGAGGGAACACCAAAGTGCTTAAGCCCCTCAATATCAAAGGTGTATTTTGGATTATTGACCAAATCATCAATCACACCGCTCCCAGTTATGTGCGTACCGCTAAATGTGAAGGAGTAAGAGGAGAGGTAATAATCAGTGAGCTTGAATGTCGTAAATGACCATATCAACAAGGCTATTAGAAACCACGGGAGAAACTTCTTCAGAAAAGGAACCAGACCTGGCTTCATATCGACCCACACAAATTTTTTCTTCAGCAGAAATTTCCTGTTGATGTATGCTCCGTAGAGCATTATAGCAATCGCTCCAACATAATAAAGGAAGAGCATGAGGAGATAAGCACCATAATCTGGGGTGTGTTCAAAATACACCATCCTCCTCACCACTGGAAGTTTGAAAGAAAGTTTAAAAGTTTTACCATGATGTAAATGTTTATATTTTCAATGAGCATAGTTATTCCTGGTGGTGTGTGATGGATCAGAGGACACATGGATTAACATCAAAAGAACTCGTAGGGGAGCCCGTGAAGATTGAGAAAGAGTATGCCGAGGTCAAACTAAGAACCACAAGGGAGATGGCAGTTGATGAATATGGGCTTGTGCATGGTGGTTTTACCTTCGGTCTGGCAGACTATGCGGCAATGCTGGCCGTGAATGAGCCAACCGTGGTTCTTGGAAAGGCCGAAGTAAAATTTCTGAAGCCTGTCAGAGTTGGAGAAGAGCTCTTAGCAAGGGGGAAAGTTCAGGAAGATGCAGGAAAGAAAAAAATTGTATGGGTGGAAGTGTTCAATGAAAATGAAGAGGGTGAGAAAGTTTTCGAGGGAAGATTCTATTGCTATGTTCTGGAAAAGCATGTCCTTGAGTGATTTGGTTTCGTAAGTTTTTTATACCATAATATCAAAATTCGATATCGGTGTTCGATATGAAATACCGCGAGTTCCTGATGCTCCACACACTCCATCATGCTGAAAAAGGCCCGATAACAGGTACTTTCATGATGAAAGAGCTCAGAAATCATGGATACAAAATAAGCCCCGGCACGATGTATCCCCTCCTCCATGAAATGGAGATTAAAGGGCTATTAAAAAGCCGCTGGGAAGTAAGAAATAAAAAAAGGGTCAGAATTTATGAAATAACTAAAAAAGGAAAAAAAGCGCTGGAGGAAGGTAGAAAAAAAGTCGCTGAGCTATGTAGGGAGCTTTTAGGTGAGTAAAAATGAAAGAAAGAGAGGAAACGTGTAGGAGAAAAGAGGTGTGTCAAAGAATCCCCCAAGGAACTTTCAGGTGATTGCGATGAACGAAAAGGAGCGTAAAATCTTTGGAATAAGCTGGAATGTGTTTTTGCTCGGTATTGTTAGTTTTCTAAACGACATGAGCAGTGAGATGATAATGCCTGTTATGCCGGGTTATCTAAGGGATGTCCTCGGCACTGGGAAGCTTCTGAGCGGTTCAATAATGGGAGCAATAGAAAGCCTCAGCTCACTATTCAAGGTTGCTTTTGGGTATATAAGCGATAGATTCAGAAAAAGAAAGGCATTTGTGCTGATTGGCTATACTCTCTCAATGATTTCAAAGGCAGGTTTGGCTTTTACCCGTTTCTGGTGGGATTTTCTTGGATTGAGAATCCTTGATAGAGTAGGCAAAGGAATAAGAACCGCCCCCAGAGATGCCTTAATAGCTGAATCAACTGAAAAAGGTAAGACTGGGAAGGCATTTGGCTTTCATAGGATGATGGACACGCTTGGAGCCGTTGCAGGGCCTTTAGTAGCCATAGCCCTTCTGGAGCTCCTCAAAAACCTCCCCCTACAGAGAACATACAGATATATATTCCTCCTTTCTGCGGTTCCGGGGCTTTTGTCACTCTTCGTTATAATACTCTTCGTCAGAGATCGAGGGCAAGAAGTGAAAAAGAAAATTAAAGGTATTTCAGCCTTAAAGGACAGGAATTTACGGCTCTTCCTTCTTGTTGTAGCCCTTGGAGCCCTGGGAAGATATAGCTATGCATTCACAATATGGAAGGCCCAGTCCCTTGGTTACTCAATTGTGCAAAGCATAGGATTTTATGCTCTCTTCAATGCGATTTATGCACTCTCAGCGTATCCCTTCGGCTTGTACTCAGATAGATTTGGAAAGAAGAAGATGATAACCATTGGATTCGGCATAGCGACGCTTGCGGCTTTAACATTTGCATATGCTAGAGACATGACAACACTAATAACAGCCTTCATCCTTTATGGATTATACATAGCTATAGAGGATACCATTCCAAGAGCATACATGGCAGACCTCGCAAAGGAATTTGAGAAGGGCACAGTAATAGGGGCGTACCACACGGTTTTTGGGGTTTTTGTATTCCCCGCATCCCTCATAGCAGGATGGCTGTGGCAGACGTACAACATAAACTATGCCTTTCTCTATGCGGCAGGTATGAGCACAGCAGCTATGATTTTAATGACCCTCATAAAAGAGTGATACTTTGATTGATTAAAATTAAAAAAATCATGTGCGGAGCTTTTCGAGCTCTTCTTTACCGATGATCAGTGGCCTATCAGCCTCTATGACATAACTAACCGCCCATGTTACCTCTCCTTTGTTCATGGCTTTTGCATACTGCTCAGCCAATTCTTTAGCTTCCTCAAGTGAAGAGGCTTCAACAATCCTCCTGACGTACCACTTCATGTTTCCATACCTGAGTTTGAATTCAGCGAGATACATGGCCATCACCAGAGAAAATTATAAACGAAGGTATAAAAGGATTAGGATTGTGTATTCTGTTGACTTATTGCTGGTGAGGCGAAAAATAAGCCTTGCCTGCCTGGCAGGAATACTTTCTAACCTTTATTCCTTTGGTGAATTTGCCTATAAGAGCGTAAATAACTTCATTAGTCCCCTTGTCTAAAGTTGCAAGCCCGCATTAGAAAGATTAAAAATAAGGAAGCAATAGACTACAAAGGGGTTATAAAGAACAGGGCGCTACTAATGGTGACAAACGATGTACGTGATTGGGAGGTTAAGGTGCCATGAACGAAGTCTCCCCAAATTTCGCCTCGCCATTTGGTTGGGATAATTGGCAAATTTAAAAATTAAAACAAAAATATGATATCAAAAACTAACCGGAAATTATTTTCAAAATTTGAATTTTTTTGAGCTTATACCTTCTTTTGTTTTGTTGTAGGTGTGGTGGGGAGATTCTCAGAACTGAGAGATTTCATAATGTTGGAATATATCTTAACACCACGCAACAAATCTTATATACCTCTTCCAATAATTTTCTTGGATAAAAGTGCAAGGCGAAACTTCGGGAAACATACGGCTATGCGGCAAACTTCGTTTGCCCAAATTCCGCCTTCGGCGAAACTTCTCATAGCCGCCAAAGCGTTGTGCGCAATTCGTTCATAGCATCCTGAGAAGAGGTGTATAGAATGGAAGATGTAGGTTGCTCCGCCACCGCGCTCCACAAACTTCAGATACCCGTAAAATGTTATTGGAAACCACCATGAAACATAAAAAGAGGTGAAAAAATGATTGAGATAAAAGATATATTGCATCTAATGGGGAATGAATTGAAGGATGGAACAGAAGACGTGAATAGATTTAGAGAATTCATTGAAATGGAGAAATGGCCTACTGAACAAATAAAAAATGGCTTGATGAATGCATAAGTGAGAGTAAAGGCGCGCATGATCCGTATAATAGGGCATTTCAAGATTTGATCATTTCCTTAGGGAAAAGATTAGGATTTGAAATACAGTATGGAAGATATATAGGAAAATCAGGGAAAGAAAATTATGACGGGATTTGGAAGAGAGAGAATGGAGATATGATAGTTCTTGAAGTAAAAACCAGCACTTGGCCTATTGGAAGTGTAAGTCAGCTTGGAGATTATGTTGAGCACCTTTCTAAAAAGGAAGGAGATAAAAATATTTTTGGGTTATACGTCATAGGCAAGGGCGATGTTCAACCTCTGATTGAGCAAATATTAGGAAGCAAATACAAAGATAGAATGCGTTTAATTCTCTATGATGATTTAATAGAAGTTATAACACTAAAAGAAGAATTAGAGCCTGTGATAGGAGAAAAACAGGCAATAGAGAAGGTTCAGAATCTTCTCCTACCCATTGAAAGTATAAACATTGGAAATATAGTGAGGCTAATAGTGGAAATAGCTACTACCAAATCAACAGCTGTTGAGGAACAAGTTGAGGAAAAGGAGGAAAAAGAGGTCGCTGAAGGGGAAGAAGAGCCATGGACAAAAGCCGAGCTTCTTTCATATTTAAAGGATGCAACACCTTATCAACGGATACTCTTGGCTGCCTTAGTACAGGTTGACAAAGAGCCAGCAACACGCAAACAGGTACTCTTCTTGATGAACGAAATTGCAAAAAGAAGACCTTCCGAAGGAATTGATAAAAAGATAACTGGAAGACAAATAGCTGGTGCTCGTGGAGGATTGAAATTGAGAAGGAAACCTTTGAACAAGGAAGATATTATTGAAAGTTCTTGGAGTCGTACAGAAAGAGATTACATATACAAAATAAAGGAAGATTACAAGCAAATAGTTATTGACTGGGTAAAAGGTGAAAAATTATGGATAAAAGAAGAAATAGGATAAAGTTCTTTGGCAACTTCAGACACGCTCAGACCATTATGTGAAATTCCTCGCAAGAGGGGAGAAAAATGAATCCTATTGTGAAGCAGATATTGTGGATAGCGGTTTTCTTTATCGGTTTAGGGCTTCAGGGGATGCCTGAGCTTTTCCGAAAAAATGAAAGAGCTTATAAAATAATGGGGGACATGAGTGAGGAACTTGGGAATATTAATCTTTGCGGTGCCGATTATACTGGCTCCTTTTGATGCTCAGCCAAGGATAGAAGGTATTTTAAGATTTTCGTTCAGAATCGTAGGAATAATCTTAGCTGTTTTGGGGATAATTTTCATAGCAGTTGCATCCAAACATCTACTTAAAGTTGCTGGGCCAGAGCAGATACCAAGAGAACGAATGGTTGTTTTGATTTTGCTTGCTTTGATAAAATTCTTGGAAGAACCGATGTTGACAAGGGGACAAATTCTTGGAGTACAGAAAAGGAGTGCCAATGCTTTTTTCTGTTGCCTATAATGGTAGTAATAATTGCATTGGTAATCATGATGATAGCCTTTGCGGTTGCTGGCTTGATCCCTCTTACATAACTTAGAAGATGAGCTCGCGATTACCTTTGGCACTTTGTTTATCCGCAATACGTTCAATAAGTTAACAGAGCGGAATTATGTGTTTTTCTTTAGCTTTACCACTTGCTTTGCAAACTCTTCAAGAACTTCCTTTCTCTTGCCCTCGAAGAACTTTATTGAACCCGCATAGCTGTGCCCCCCTCCTTCAACTCCTGCATCTGGAAGCTTCTCTTGGAGAATCTTAATAATCTCGTTTAGGTCGAAGTTGTAGGCAGCCATCCCATCGCTCGCTCTCACAACCGCAAAATCTGGGCCATAGGCAAGCGTTAGAATCGGGCTGTCCTCGCCGTATTTCTCCTTGAAGTAGTCGTGTATTAAACCAGAGAGCTTGCCAGGGCTTGGATAGGAGAACTTCGGCGCGAAGAGCTCAACGTCTATCGTGTTGAACCTTATGCCGTTTGGCAGGACGACGCTCTTGACGTGCGGTAGAGATGCCTTCAGTGCTTTTTCCTGCTTCTCCTTGACCTCTGGATAAATCGCGTTTATCAGCTCGCGGTGCCTCTGCAGGTTGCCGGTGAGGAGGAGAATCTCGTCGATTATCCCGTGCCCGTCCATGAACTTCCAGTAGAAGGCCTCGTGGTCTATGACCTCGGCAATCTTCTTCAGGTCCTCCTCGGTGAGGCCCTTAGCCTTCTTGGCAATCTCAAGGTACTGGTAGAACTCTGGAGCCTTGCTCCTGTCGCCGGCTCCAGCTATCGCTGGCAGGTGCTTTATCTTGTCCTCCACGTCGGGGTTGACGAAACGGGCCACTTCAGTTGCCAGCATTCCCGCCGTTAGCTCATAGTAGCCACGCTTTATGTGGTGCGGGTTGACATGTACATCTACGTATTCATCGACCTTCGCCTTGTCCTCACTAATCCACTCGCGCGGGTCGTGGTGGTCTATGACGACTATGGAAATGCCATAGGCTTTCAGCCGATTATATGCTGGAATATCCTCCGTCGTTCCACCATTATCGACTATAACTATGAGAGGGAGAGGCTCACCAAATTTCTCGCTATCCTCAATCATGAAGATTATGTCTTTAAGAACGTCCTCGAGCTCATAGAAAGGTGCCCTGCTCGGTCTTCTCTTAAAGAGGTGCCACTTTGCATCTGGGTCAGGCGATACCTCCTCAAGAAGTGGAACTATAGCATATTCAAGAGCTAATCCAGAGGTGTAGCCGTCAGCATCAGCATGATGTCTTAGGAGTATTGGCCTGCCCTCGTAGATTGCCCTGCGTATCATGAAGGCCGCCTTCATAATCTTCGGCTTGAGCTTTTCAAGAACCTCACTCTGGATAAGGAAGCCGACATCCTGGGGTTGAGCTTTTCTGTCAAGCTCCTCCTCTATGCGCCTTTTAACTTCTGCCGCCTCAGGTCCCCATAAGCGTGACATATCACTTATCTCAATCTGAATCTCCCCGGCATGGAAAGAAACCTTTCCTATGACCTCAACTATGTCGCCCACGTTTATGTTCGGGTAAGCCCTAACGCCAGGAGCCTCAAAACCTGCAGCCCATGTGATGCCTGTTCCATCAGTTAGGGTGAAGACCGTCGGCCCACCGGTTACCTGGATTTGAATAACTTTGCCCCTAAGCCTGACGGTCTTCCCTGCCATGTCTTTTCTGAGCTCTCCCAAAGGAGTTACGGGAAGCTCCTTTCTAACCGTTATCGTCTTATAATGTCTCATCGCGGACTCAACGAGGTCGACCTCCCTTTTGTCTGGTCTGACATCGAGAATCTGAACGAGAATCTCCTGTCCCGGTATGTATTCTTTACCACCAAGGAGATTCTTTCTCTTTATCAGTCCGGTAACATGAGGATTAAGCTTTACAAAGACTCCAAAGCGTTCAACCCTTTCAATAGAACCAAGATACACGTTGCCAACTTCAATATCCTCATAATCACATGTTTTGTCGAGGATATAGACGAGTTTATACTTTCTCTCGCACTCCGGACAGACCCATGTTGTTTCCATACCTGGCTCCCACGGTCCTTTTATTCTACCGCAGATATCACACGCAAGAACCTTCCCAGTTCCACCACATGTGGGACAGGTGTCATATACAGGAATAGTTCCTTTACCATGACATTCAGGGCAGGGAATTTCATCAACCTCCTCCTCAACCCCAAGATAGTCTAAATTACGATAGCCTTTAAGATGAGAATCAAGCTTGAAATCAGCTGAAACATAACCCCAACCGTTACAAACAGGACACTCTTTCTCGCCAGTCTTAACTTTGCCAGTTCCATGGCATTCGGGACACTCTTTAACCACCATATTTCCCACCTCTACCCCAGTGTAGGGCTGCAGCTTAAAAACCTTTTATTCCATCTTAAATAGTGCACAACACTTCAGCCCCTAGCAGGTAAGGAAAAGAAAAAGAGTTGAATTTAATGTTTCACAAGCCTGTATCTCTCATATACCATTTCCACACTTCCATCTTTTCCTATATAGAATTCCGCAGTGATTTTTCTACCGTTCGATAATGTAAAGCAGATGACAGTATTGTCCTCGATTTTTTGGGGTACAAGAACGAGAGAATATTTTCCAAGTCTGCTGAGCATTTCAAGTACTAAAAAGCTGCCATCTTTTTTAACGCTGAAACGTACGGTTCCTTTGTAACCTTCATATATTCCCTCAAGTTTTTTCAGAACTTTTTCTTCTTTTACAAATGGAAGCTCTTCTTCAGGGTTCTTCCCCAAAGCTAAAGCCAATGCATACATTCCAATAGCTGACATAGGATATCCTGAAGAGTTTGCCAACACTGCAACCCCTATATTCTTTTCTGGAATATACCCCACAAAGCCTGTATAAATTAGCACCGAACCGCTGTGTTCAATCAAACGCTCTCCCAGAAAGTTCGGATGAATTATCCAACCATATCCATAGCCTTCATTTCCAAAGATTTGCCACGGGACTTGTATATATGGGGTTTCCATAGCTTCTATCGAGCTTTTTTCGAGAATTCTACCTCCTTCATATTCACCACGATTGAGGTACATGGTTAAGTATTTCACGAGGTCAAGAACATTGCTCAAAAGACCTCCATCTGCGGTTATTCCATACGGGAAATCTTTTGGAATATGCTTTCCTTCCCTATCAACTGCATAACCCCTTGCCACATCTGGATCATTTTCAACTTCTTCTTTAAAGAAATAGGAACGTTTCATTTTGAGAGGTTCCAATATATTTTCTTTAACGTACTCCTCATAGGACATTCCTGAAACCTTCGAGATTATTTTGCCCAAAAGGACGTATCCAGTGTTGGAATAGAAAAATCTCTTTCCGGGTGAAGTAAATGCCCACTTTTCAGCGTCTTGGGCAAAGGTAATTATGTCGTCAGGCGTAGCAACCGGCAGCCATACGTCATCCACGTATAATGCTCCATCGAGAAATGCCTCTGCATAACCAAGAGAAGGAATGCCTGAGGAGTGTGTAAGGAGATGATGAATTCTAATAGGTTCTCCAAAGGGCTCTAACTTTAGAGGAACAAATTTTTCAACAGGATCATCTAAGCTCACCAATCCTTTTTCCACCAGTTGCATTATCCCAATTGCCGTGAAACTCTTTGTTATTGAGCCTATCCCGTAGATGGTCATAGGAGTGCTCGGCTTTCCAGCTTGAATATCCCTGAAACCAAAACCTCTGGAATATACAAGCTTTCCGTTCTTTACCACCGCAATACTCATCCCCGGGATCCTGCTCTCGGACATTTTTTCAAGTACAAATTTATCCAGCTGAGTTTCCATAACACCACCTCCTAAGAACTCTTCCCGGTTTATTTTTGGTAAGTTTTCCATTTTCAAGAGCGACTTCTCCATTTATGATTACGTACTTAATTCCTTCAGCATAACTGTGAGGATTCATAAACGTCGCTGTATCTTCAACAGTCCAGAAATCGAACAGGACAATATCTGCGACAAATCCCTCTTTTATCAACCCCCTATCCTGAAGACCAAGCTTCCAAGCTGGTAAATACGTCATCTTCTTTATTGCAGCTTCCAATGGGAGGAGTTTTTTCTTTCTTACATATTCCGCAATTACTCTTGGGAATGTTCCGTATGACCTGGGATGAGGATAACCTACCCCAAACTCCTGGACCAGCCCATCACTCCCAATCATGGATAACCTGTGGGATATTACAAACTCAACATCTTCTTCGCTCATTCCGCCAACTATAACGCTTATATGTGGATCTTCTGCTATGAGATCAAACATTAGGGTGTATGGATCCTTTTGCAATAAATGGGAAATCTCCATCAAAGACTTCCCTTCGTACTCTCTAAACCTCTCTGAATGTGCTATTACAGTGCCTCTAAATCCCGCATCGAGGAGTATATTTTCCCATGTTGTGCTGGGTCTCGAGAGTTCTATTTTGAGCTTTTTCCTGACCTCGGGCTTCTGGATCAATCTCAAAAATTCCTCCTGCCCTTTGTCTCTGGTCCATGGAGGAAACAAATAAAGCAAACCTGTAGAGGCATAGGTGTAGGGATATACATCACACGTGACTTCAACATCAAACCTCCGATAGTATTCCATTAAGCTCAATGTAGTCCTCACAAGTCCCCAGTTCCTGTCTCCAGAAGCCTTATGATGGGAAATTTCAACTCTTGCCCCTGATTCCTTTCCTATTTTAATTGCCTCTAATGTTGCTTCGATCAGAAGGTCCGACTCATTCCTAATGTGAGAAGCATAGATACCCCCATATTCGGCTACAACTTTTGCAAGTTCAATTATCTCTTCAGTCTCTGCAAACACACCGGGATCATAGATTAATCCCGTGCTCATTCCGAATGCCCCAGCTTCCATAGCTTCTCTAATAAGTTCCTTCATTTCATTTAGCCCATTTGATGTTAGCTCATTGTCGCCGAGCCCCAAAACGTAACCTCTTATAGTGTTATGGCCAACTAAGGGGGCTATATTGACAGCAGGCTTAGCCTTTTCTATTTCCTTGAGATACTCTTCAAAACTAGTCCATGAGATGCTGATTTTCTCTTTAAATTGAGGTGGAATTATAAGGTCTATGAGTTCTTTTGAGTCTTTGGATAAGGGCGCTGCACTAAGTCCGCAGTTTCCTGTGACTAGGGTAGTAACTCCCTGAGTGATGTAGTTTGAAGCTGAGGTATTTACCATAATAGCCACATCACTGTGATTGTGCATGTCTATAAAACCCGGACTTGCGATCAGGTCTTTTGCATCGATTTCTATTTCGCCATGTTCTCCAATTTTGCCCACTTTTGTGATTTTGCCTTCTTCAATTCCGATATCCCCCTTAAAACTGGGGCTGCCACTTCCATCAACAATTGTCGCATTTTTAATCAAAATGTCAAAAGATTCAGCCAACAGATTCACCTCCCAAAAATTCACTAAAATCGATTTCACCAGCCCTATGACATGCCACAAAGTGATCTCTTTCAACCTCCACGAGTTCTGGCTTCTTCTCTCTGCAGATTGATTTTGCAAATGGACATCTCGGGTGTAGAGGACATCCAGACGGTGGATTTATTAAGCTTGGTGGCTCACCAGAAAGCAATAATTTTTTCCTAGAACGCAGACGCGGATTTAGTATAGGTGCTGAGGACATCAGGCCCACAGTATATGGATGAAATGCATGGGTGTATAACCGCTCTGTAGGCGCTACTTCAAACAGATTACCGAGATACATAACCCCAATTCTGTCACTTATGTAACGCACAACTGAAAGATCATGGGAAATGAATAGATATGTTAGCCTAAACTCCCTTTGAAGGTCTAAAAGCAGATTTAGGATCTGAGCCTGAACCGAGACATCTAATGCAGATGTGGGCTCATCCAGCACAACGAATTCAGGGTTTAATATTATCGCCCTTGCAATGCTAACCCTCTGTTGCTGTCCTCCGCTAAGCTGATGGGGATATCTTCCAAGTAGTTCTTCGCCAAGATTTACACTTTCTATAACCTTGTGTATCCGCTCCTCTGCTTCATCCTTTGGAATTCCATGGAGCTTAAGAGGCCTGAGTAAAGTGTCATATACTGTGTTTCTGGGGTTTAATGAGGATGCAGGATCCTGAAATACTATACCCATGTTTTTGCGAACTTCTCTGAGTTCTCCTTTACTCAATTTTGTTATGTCTTTCCCTTTGAATAAAATCTCCCCCTCTGTTGGCTCAATTAATCTGAGGAGAAGTCTTGCTATCGTTGACTTACCGCTTCCGCTTTCCCCAACAAGTCCAAATGTCTCTCCCATTTCAATAGAGAAGCTCACGCCATCAACAGCCCTGATGTATGAATACTTTTTTCTTATTATGCCTTTCACTATTGGAAAATATTTCTTTAGGTTTTTCACTTGGATAACAGGCGTCATGCCTTTCCTCCCCCATATAGATGACACGCTACAAAATGTCCTCTTTCAACCTCCACCAAAGAAGGTTCCTCTGTACTGCATACCTCTTTTTTCAATGGACATCTCGGATGAAAACGACAACCAGATGGTGGATTGATAAGATTGGGGACTGATCCAGGGATCTCCTCGAGTCTTCCTTCTTTCTTTGTTATACGTGGGAGGGCATCTATTAGCATACCTGTATAAGGATGTAAGGGATTTTCGAATATTTGATAGACATTCCCCATTTCAACTATTTTCCCTGCATACATAACTGCAATCCTGTCAGCAAGCTCCGCTACAACACCAAAATCATGAGTTATTAGCAAAATAGATGTTTCCAATGTATCCCTAAGCTCAGATAGCAATTTAATAATCTGAGCTTGAATTGTAACATCCAGCGCTGTTGTGGGTTCATCAGCGATTATTAATGAGGGTTCTCTGGATATCATCATGCCAATCATAACCCTCTGTCTCATGCCTCCACTAAGCTCATGGGGATAACTATAAGCCCTTTCCTCAGCGTCAGGTATTTTCACGTTTTTGAAGAGTTCTATAACCTTCTTCCATGCCTTTCTTTTGGGGATGTTGTCTAATACGATAGCTTCAGCAACCTGATGCCCCACTCTGTAAACAGGGTTAAGGGAAGTTAGAGGATTTTGAAAGATCATGCTTATCTCCTTTCCTCTAATCTGAGTCATTTCCTCCCCCGTTGCTTCTAAAAGATTTTTATTTTTAAATAAAATCTTCCCTCCCACTATTTTTCCAGGATATGGAACAAGCCTCATGATTGCCAAGGCTGTTGTGGATTTTCCACACCCACTTTCTCCCACAAGAGCAAATATTTCTTTTTTTGCTATCTCAAAGCTTATTCCATCAACAGCCTTGACGATACCTGCAGAGGTGTAAAAGTTTACCCTCAAATCCTTCACAGATAGTAGTGCTTTCATTGTATGTCACCTCTCAAACTTTCAATCTCGGATCAAGGATATCCCTCAAGCCCTCACCTAATAGGTTGAATCCCAAGACCGTATATACTATTGCTAGCCCTGGAAAAATTGAAATCCAGGGAGCTGTCCCAATGTATGATATCCCTTCAGACAACATAACCCCCCAATCCGGTGTAGGCGGCTGAGCTCCTAGACCCAAAAAACCCATGGCCGTTGTGGATAGTATCGCAGAGGGCAGTGCAAGTGTTGATAAAACAATTATTGCCCCCATGGTATTTGGAAGGATATATCTCAGCATGATACTGATGTCAGATTCCCCAATAGCTCTTCCGGCCTCAACAAAAGGCATATTTTTCAAACTCTGTGTTTTTGCTCTTACAACTCTAGTAAACTGAGCCCAACTAACCACTGCAATTGCTATCATTACATTTGTTAATCCAGGTCCCAATAACGTAACTACCGCCAAGGCTAATACCAACGGAGGCATGGCCCAGAATACATCCGTGATAAAGGATATTATCCTATCAACCTTTCCTCCGTAATATCCAGCTAATAGGCCAAGTGAAATTCCTATAACTGTCTCTATAATAACAACTAGGATACCTACCTTTAAGGCAATTCTTGAACCATACACAATTCTGCTGAAGATATCTCGCCCATATTGATCTGTACCAAGCAGATATTTTGAAGAGGGAGGCTTTAATATATCAGATATATGCATTTCATCGTACGAGTAGGGAGCAATAAGCGGAGCAAAAATTGCCATCACTATAACACTCAAAAAGATCATGCCTCCTAGTTTGAATGAGATATTTTTGGATCCGCTTCTTAAAATATCGAAATTCACCATGATCCCTCCTTAAAGTGATTCTCTAATTCTTGGATCCAGGACTGCACTTACTATATCACCAATCGTGTTGGAAATAACAGTCAAGAGGGCAATGATGAATATTATTGCCTGAACCACAGCGTAATCTTGGACTGTTATTGACTTCCACAGGAGCCTTCCCATTCCAGGCCATGCAAATACGGTCTCAACAATAACGGAACCTCCAATCAACCAAGGCAGATATAGGAAAAACATAACCGTCACCGGGATAAGTGCATTCCTCAATACATGTTTGATTAAAACTTTATACTTTGGCAAACCTTTTGCATAAGCAGTCAATACATAATCTTCCCTCAACACCTCTAGAACCTCCGATCTGGTGAGTCTTAAAGTCCCTGCAAGGGAAGGGAGGCTCAGCGTGAGCAGTGGTAATATTAAAGACTTCAATCCCGAATATCCTGAGAGAGGAAGAAGATTTAATTTAATACCAAAAATTATCATTAATAACACTCCCAACCAGAAATTTGGCATTGACCATAATACTATTGAGAGAGTGACCACAATTCTGTCGATTTTACTGTTCCATTTAAGGGCAGCCAAAAGCCCTAGAGGTATCGCAATGATATACTGAACTATTAGAGCACTTCCTGTAAGTAGGAGAGTATATGGTAGTCTAGCCTTGATTAGTTCAATAACAGGGAGCTTAGTTACCATTGATGTTCCAAAATCTCCTCTTATTATTCTTGAAAGCCAGTAGAAATACTGAATATACATGGGTTTATCTAATCCCCATTGAGCCTTAAGCTGGGCGATTCTTTCGGGAGATACTCTCTCTCCGGCGAGCAGCTCAATAGGATCTCCCGGCATTGCATGCATTATTCCGAATAATATTACAGTAACTGCCAAGACTATGAAGATTCCTATGATAAGCCTTTTTATAGTATACTCCATTAAATCTCCCAAGTATATCACCCTTTCACATGATAAAAATAGTAAAAAAAGGACATCAAGAAATTTCTGCATCGTTCAGATAAATAGAGCCATCTATTCCCATTATGACACCTTTTACTTCCTTTCTTACTCCTACATACTGATATTCTGAGAACAAAGGTATTACTGGCATCTCGTTAGCTATAGCCTTTTGAATTTCCCCATACTTTTTAGCCCTCTCTGTAAAGTCAGGTATTGTTCTGGCCTCCTCAAGCATCTTATCAACTTTAGGATTAGACCATGGATATCCTGCATCTGAATGGAAAATGTAGATTAGTATATCTGCATCATTCCACCAGTAAGCTCTCATTGCCATATCAAAGTTCCCTTCTCTCGTCATCTTTCTTATGTAGCTGTACTCATATTCCCTCAGCTCCAAGTTTATTCCTAACTTTTTAAGCTGGGACTGAATTATTGGAGCAGCTTTCTTGATTACCGGTCTGTCAAGGGGCACCATCAGGGTAAGCTTGAGGGGTTTTCCATTCTTATCCACGATGCCATCTCCATCTGTGTCTTTCCACCCAGCTGCAGCAAGAAGTTGTTTTGCCTTTTCTAAATTATATGAATATTCTGTTTGTAACTCTTTTTCAGTAGCTTCATCATATCCCACTTGAGCGAGACTCAAATACCCATATGCAGGTCTTACAAGATTCTGTAAGGCTGAAGCCAGTTCCTTTCTGTTGATGGCAAGAGCTATTGCCTTTCTAATATTAACATCATCTAGTGGTGGCTTTTTAGTATTTATCATTATATAATCTATTCCTGGCTGGAGATAGGATAAAAGCTGTACATTTGGATCTTTCTTTAGAGTTGCAACCTGCTCCAGTGGAATTCCAAAAACTATCTGAACATTGCCAGCTTTGAGCTCGCTAACACGCGTGAAGTCATCCGGTATAAACCTCACAATTATCTTGTCAAATTTGAATGGTCCCTTGTTTTTTACAAAAGGAATGTGGGTTTTGTAGTCGGGATTTCTTATAAGGGTTATTTGAGAGCCCTGAACCCATTCTTCTACCTTATAGGGACCACTACCAACTGCTTTCCTGTTAAACGCTTCATTGCCAATTTTGTTTGCAAGATTAACATTTACTGGAGCACCATATACACTTGCTAAAACAGCCCAGAGGTATCCTGCAGGTTCCTTTAACTTGAATATTGCAGTCTGGGAATCTTTCACAATTATCTTATCCACAACTGCAAAATCCTCAGAGTATGGGCTAACATTCCTGTATCTCTCAACAGATTTCTTTATGTCTTCCGCTGTTAGAGGATCACCGTTTGAGAATTTTGCATCTTTTGGCAGCTTGAATGTTATTTCAGTACCATCCTTAGAAACTTCAAAGGATTCAGCTAAATTAGGTACAACACCTTTGAGGTCCAGTGTGTATACAACCAGAGACTGAAAGATCAAATCATGCACTATATTCGCCCAACTCACCTGCTGTATGTCTGTACCCTCAATCTCCTCAGGGGTTGCAATAACGAGGGTAACCTCTTTTTGTGTTTGAGATGATGTTGAAGATGCCGAGCTTTGTGTGCTTGTTTGGGTTCCGCCTCCACCAATACAGCCAGCAGCTACTACTGCCCCTGCTAGAATAAAAAACAGAATCAAACTACCAATTTTTTTCTCCATAAGTTTAACCCTCCTCATCTGCCAAACATGATAAACTTGCCTTAACTGTTATATTAATTTTTTGTCCCAGTTTTTGCTGAATTTATTTTTCATTAATAAGAATATTGGTGATTTAGTAAAATTTACACGATTCATATCGCGAGTTTAGTCAAAACTGAAAATAGATAAACTAATAAAAAAGAAATTCTTAGTCTTTCAGGATAAGCTTTCATAAATTTCCTTCGAGACCCAGCTTATCAAATCCTCACCGATAGCTACATAGGGCTGTTCCTCATACTCCAATCCATTAATGAATACCACCAAGATGTAATCCCCTTTTGGGCTGAACACAATTCCGGCATCATTCACAACACCAGGCATGGTTCCGGTTTTATGGGCAACTTTCACGTTAAATGGTAAGTACCTTTTTATCCTAGCTTCTCCAGTTTCACAGTTTTTCATTATCTCAATCATTTCCATGCATGCTTCGGGGGCTAAGATTTTCTTCCAATACAACATTTCAAGTGTTTTCACCATATCTTTCGGTGTCGTTACATCATTTTCCTCAAAGTCCCTTTCCCACTTTCCCCCTTTGTTTATCTTCCCCTCCTCAAAATTCTTCTTGGCATCTTCAATGTTCTCGGCTCCTGCTATCGACAGAAGTATCTCATTTGTGCTCAGAGCCACCCTACTGTTTTTTAAACCCAGATTCTTTATAGTTGCATTTATGTTATCTTCCCCCACCATTCTCATTATTATATCCGTTGCCGTATTGTCGCTTAGAATCATCATAAGTTTTGCTAAGTCCCTAATTGTGGGATTCAAGCCCTCCTGAAGGTGCTGGAGAACACCAGATCCCAGCGTTTTATCTGTTTCTCTGAGGATATAACGCTCATCTAAGCTTATCTTGCCTTCCAAAGCTTGACGATAGAGCTCTATTACCACAAAAACCTTAAACACACTTGCTGTTAAAAATTTCTTGTCCCCATTGATATAGAACTCTTCTCCACTTTTTAGATCCTTAAAGCCCACTCCGACTATTCCCCCAAAATTTTCAAGGATTTTCTCAATTCTGGACTTGATATCTTCAACCATCCAAATTACCTCCTTAAAGCTCTAAATTTATCAGGGAAGGACAGACTCATACATTTTGAGTTTTTCCTTAACAAGAGGTCCAAGTTCTTCCTTTGTCTGTTCAGGATGATAACATGCAACATAATGATTCTTTTTCACTTCTACCAATTTCGGCTCATCCTTCTTACACTCAGTGGTTACAAATGGGCATCTTAAGTGGAAGCGGCAGCCGGAGGGCGGGTTAATGGGACTTGGAACCTCCCCACGTAATATTACTCTCTCAGATGTTCTTTTTTCAGGATGCAGTGCAGGAGTCGAAAGTAATAGATATGCTGTGTATGGATGATATATTTCTCCTTTTCTGAAGTCTTTAATGTCAAAAATCTCCACAATTTTACCTAAGTACATTATCCCAATTCTATCACTAATATACTGAAGCACTGAGATATCATGGGAGATAAATAGATATGTGAGGCCAAACTCCCGTTGAAGCTTAACAAGTAAATTAAGAATTTGTGCCTGAACCGAGATGTCAAGAGCAGAGGTGGGTTCATCAAGTAAAACAAAATCTGGGTGTGTTATAATTGCCCTTGCAATGCTAACCCTCTGTTGCTGACCACCACTGAGTTCATGGGGGTATCTTATAAGATGTTCTTCGGTAAGTCCAACAGCCTCAAGCATGTTGATTATACGCTCTCTTTTTTCACTCTCATCTTTAACCAGTTTGTGGATCTCCAGCGGTCTCTTCAGGATGTCATATATAGTCATTCTTGGATTCAATGATGATTTGGGATCTTGAAAGACAATGCCCATTCTTCTTCTTAAGTTTCTTAGCTGATTTTTATTTAAGGAGAGTAGGTCTATCCCATCAAAATATATCTCACCCTCTGTAGGTTCAAGAAGCCTTAAGAGCAGTCTTCCAAGGGTGCTCTTCCCACATCCACTTTCTCCAGCAAGACCAAATGTTTCTCCCTTCTTTATTTCAAGGTTTATCCCATCAACAGCACGTACAAAGAGC